>NZ_JBEPEL010000020.1:0-90372 GCF_040300825.1 Streptomyces sp. NPDC000229 | reverse complement strand
CCCGTGACGTCTCGAAAGCCTGATGAGCAACTGGCGCGCAATTCCAGACTCCGACCAGGACTCGGGGCGACGGGCGTATTCGGCCGACCGGGAGGTTCGGCCGGTCAGACCTTTCCGCCGCTCAAACGGCGACGGCGGCTGATGAACAGCCCGCCGCCGACGGCCGCCGTGGCGACCAGGGCGCCGCCGATGGCCATCTCCGTGGAGCTCGGTGCCATCGAACCGCCGATGCCGCCCCGGGCGCCGTGCCCGCGGACGACCGTGAAGGTCTTGGTGACCACCATCGAGTGGTCGCTGCACTTGACCGCCAGGTTGTACTGCCCCGGCGTGGCGTGGTCGTAGACCCGCGGCGTGGCGGCCGAGTGGCCCGAGGCGTTGACGGTGAGCGCCGTCCTGGGGAAGGCGTTGGACGTGACCGTGCCGCCGTGGCCGCACCCCATGGCGCTGACCGCGAGCTGGCCGCCCTGGTGGACCCGGGTCGGGGAGACCGTGACGTTGGTAGGACCGTTGTTGGCGACGGCCACGGGGGCGCAGAGCCCGATGGCCGCGCCGGCGGTGGCGGCCACCGCGAGAGCGCGTGAAGCACGCATCGTTGAACCTCCAGTGGAAGACGCCCCGAAGCGGCGCTCCGGGAGATTCGACGAGTACGCCTTCCACGACGAACCTTCACAAGTAGGTCTGATTACCGCATTTCGACACTCGTCCACCCCGGTGAGCCGACACGCCGGTCCCGCGCCCGTGTATCTGACGGAGCCGCAGGTCACGGACCGTCAGAGGCGGTTCAGGACGTTCCGTACGACGATGACTCGGATGGGTCATCCCCTCTGGCGGGCGCCACCCGTTCGCCCCTCTCCTGATCGCCGGTGCGGCACCGCGCACTTAGCGTGCGTACTACGCCGCGAAGGGAGAACCATGGGCAGGGGCCTGGACCACAGTGGCTTCGAGTCGAGGAGACGCTCACCGTGGGGCGCGCTGGCTCTCGTCATGCTCACCGGTCTCGCGATGATGCGGAACGGCGTCGACATCCAGCCCGGCCCGCCCCAGCCGGCTCCCGCCGCCGTCGCTGAGGGGCGCCGCGTGGGCGCGGCACCCGTTCCGCCCGCCGGGCTGCGGCCCCTCGCGTACGCGCCGGCGTCCCGGATCCGCATCGAGTCGATCGACGTCGACGCCCCCATCATGGACGTCGGGCTGGACCAGGAGGGCTGGATCGACGCACCACCGGCCCAGGACCCCAATATGGCCGGCTGGTACCAGAACGGCATCGCCCCCGGACAGCGCGGTACGTCGGTGATCGTCGGCCACGTCGACAACGAGTCCGGCCCGGCGGTCTTCTACGGCCTGGGCTCGCTCAAGAAGGGCAGCCGCGTCGAAGTGACGCGCTACGACGGGCGGGTGGCCGTCTTCGAGGTGTACGGCATCGAGGTCTTCTCCAAGGAGGACTTCCCGGGCCCACGCGTGTACGGCGACACCGGGCACCCGGAGCTCCGGGTGATCACCTGCGGCGGCGGCTATTCCAAGGCCAACGGCTACGACGGCAACGTGGTCGTTTTCGCCCGGCTGGTGGCGACCCGCTGAGCGGGCCGCCCAGCGGGTCTTCCGGCAGGTCTTCCGGTGGGCCCTTCGGCGGGTCTTCCGGTGGGCCCGTCGGCGGGCACCAGGCCGTGGCTCATCGGCGCGGCACGGTGAGGTGGTAGCCGGCGGCCAGGAGCTCCGGCAGGTAGGTGCGCAGCGCCGCCACGCTCTGGGAGCGGTCACCGCCCGCGTCGTGGGAGAGGACCACGACGCCCGGCCCGGCGCCGTCCAGCACACGGCGTACGATCAGGCCCGTGCCCGGCTCCTTCCAGTCCAGGGTGTCCACCGTCCAGGCGAGCGGCTCCATGCCGAGTTCGGCGCCGATTTCGAACGAGTGCCGGTTCCAGGCGCCGTAGGGGGCGCGGTACCACAGGGGCGGGGTGCCGAGGGTCCGCTCGATGAGGTCGCTGGTGCTGCCGAGTTCGTCGCGGATGCGGGAGGGCCGGAGCCTGGGGATCAGCGGGTGGGACCAGGAGTGGTTGCCCACGACGTGCCCGTCGTCGGCCATCTCGCGCAGCAGGTCCGGGTTCACGGCCGCCATCTCGCCGCAGACGAAGAACATGGCGCGTACGCCGTACTGGCGGAGCGTGCGGAGAATGGCGGGCGTGTAGCGGGGGTCGGGTCCGTCGTCGAAGGAGAGGACCATCGACCGGCCGACCCCGGAGACCCGCAGGAAGGGCCGCTGCCGCACGGGCGGCAGGGCGCGCCGGTAGCGGGGAGGTGCGTGCGCGGTCATCGGCTGGAGCCGGTACGAGGACGGCGCCAGGCGCGGGGCCGCCTGGGCGCGCGCCTGGGGTCCGGCGGCGCCGGGCGGTGCGGGTGCGGTGGGCCGGGACGGTGTGCCCGTCCGTTCCAGGGTGAGGAGCCCGAAGGTCGTGGTGGCCCCGAGGGCGGCGGCGATGCGCAGCACCATCCGCCGCCCCGTGGGCATTTGATCATTTTTCATGACTAATAACTCGCATGGCGGATGCCGCGCGGCCCTCACCCACACCGGCCAGGCAGCCGATTGCACCCGATGGGACCAGCGGACAACGGGCGGCGACGGGCGGTGTGTGTCGTCTTCCCCGGGGGCTCCGGGTGGACCATCATGATCCGCCGTCAGCCGACGCCGTCTGCGAAGAGGTGACGCTCATGGCCCGAATCCGCGCGGGGCAGGGAATTCTGCGCCGCAAACCCATCGCACTGATCGACGAGGGCGTCGAGGAGGAACGGCTCACCCGGACGCTGGGGCTGTGGCAGCTCACCGCCATCGGCGTCGGCGGGATCATCGGTGCGGGGATCTTCACCCTCGCCGGTACGGTCGCCAACGGCACCGCGGGGCCCGCCGTGCTCGTCTCGTTCCTGATCGCGGGCATCGCCAGCGCGGCCGCCGCGTTCAGCTACGCCGAGTTCGCGGGGCTGATCCCGAAGGCCGGGTCGGCATACACGTACGGCTACGTGGTGCTGGGCGAGCTCGCGGGCTGGTTCATCGGGTGGGACCTGCTGCTGGAGTACACCGCGATCGTCGCGGTCGTCGCCATCGGCATCTCCGGCTACTTCAACTTCCTGCTCGGCGAGGTGGGCGCGGAGCTGCCCGCCTGGATGCTGGGCGCGCCGGGAACAGGAGAGGGCCACAAGGTCGACCTGTTCGCGGCGCTGCTGTGCCTGCTGATCGCCTACCTGCTCACGCTCGGCATCAAGAACGCGGCGCGCTTCGAGACGGTTGTCGTGGTGCTGAAGGTGCTGGTGGTGCTGCTGGTGATCGTGGTCGGCTTCTTCCACGTCGCGTCCGACAACTACAGCCCGTTCTTCCCGTTCGGGGTGGGCGGCGCGTTCACCGGTGCGGCGACGGTGTTCTTCGCGGTGTTCGGGTACGACGCGATGTCGACGGCGGCCGAGGAGTCCAAGGACGCGCAGCGCCACATGCCGAAGGCCATCCTCTACTCGCTCGCCATCTCAATGGTGCTGTACGTGCTGGCCTGCCTGGTCCTGACCGGTATGCAGAACTACACGGAGGTCGACCCGGAGAGCGGTTTCTCCACCGCGTTCAAGTCGGTGGGCCTCGGCGCCCTCGCGGACGTCATCGCGGTGGGTGCCATCATCGGCATCCTTACGGTCATGTTCACGTTCATGCTGGGCGTCACCCGTGTCTGGTTCTCGATGTCCCGGGACGGGCTGCTGCCGCACTGGTTCGCCAAGACGCACCCGACGCGCCACGTACCGACCCGCGTCACCTGGATCGTCGGCGTGGCGTCGGCGCTCATCGCGGGCTTCCTGCCGATCGGCGAGGCGGCAGAACTGACCAACATCGGCATCCTGCTGGCGTTCGTGGTGGTGTGCGTCGCGGTGATCGTGCTCCGCTACAAGCGGCCGGACCTGCCGCGTACGTTCCGTACGCCGGGCATGCCGTTCGTGCCGGCGATCGGCGTGGTCTTCTCCATCTGGCTGATCACGTTCCTGCAGTGGCAGACGTGGGCCCGGTTCGCCGTGTGGTTCGCGCTGGGGCTGGTGGTCTACTTCGCCTACTCGTACCGCAGGTCGAACCTGGCGAAGGCCGAGGCCCGGGGCCGGGCGCGGACAGAGGGGCCGCCCGCGCCCTGACGCACCGCTACTCCCCCATCACCAGGCCGTCCTTGGCCGCGCCGCGGCTGAGGACGACCTGCTGGATGCGGTCGCGTACGGGGGTGAGGTTCTCGCCGCCCTTGACAGCGGCGGTGAGGTCGACCACCCGGCCCGTCCCGGTGTTGAACCACGTCGGCAGGAACTCCGCCTTCGCCACGTCCCAGCGTCCGCCGGGTGAGGCGGGCGGGGCGAAGGTGAAGCGGCCGATGGTGCCCTGATTGCCGCGAGGGTCGAACGCTCCATTGTAGTTGATCATGTCGCCGGCGATCTGGTCACCCATGCCGTAGATGATCCAGGTGCCGTTGACCTTCTCGTACGCCTGCGGGACGTGGGCGTGGGTGCCGATGATCAGGTCGATGTCCGGGCGGCCACCGGTGGCCGAGGCGGTGAGGCTCCGGCCGAGGCTCAGCTGCTGCCGGTCGGGGGCGGTCTGCCACTCGGTGCCCCAGTGCAGGCTGACCACGACGACATCGGCACCGGCGGTGCGGGCCGCCCGCGCGTCGGAGAGGATCTTGTTCTCGTCGATGAGGTTGACCGCCCAGGGCCTGCCCTGGGGCAGCGGGATCCCGTTGGTGCCGTAGGTGTACGCCAGGTGGGCCACCGTGGCGCCGCCCGCCTCGAGGAGGGTGGGGCGGGCGGACTCGGCGGCGGTGCGGGCGGAACCGGCGTGGCGGATGCCCACCTTGTCGAGGGCGTCCAGGGTGCGGGCGAGGCCCGCGGCGCCGTCGTCGAGGGTGTGGTTGGAGGCGGTGGAGCAGGAGTCGTAGCCGGTGGCGGCGAGGGCGGTGGCGACCTCGGGCGGCGACTTGAAGGACGGGTAGCCGGTGTAGGGGCCGCCCTCCTTGCCGTACACCGTCTCCATGTGGCAGATCGCCAGATCGGCCTTGGAGACGACCGGTCTGGCGCCGGAGAGCATGGGGCGGAAGTCATAGCCGGCGCCGCCCGCGTCCGCCTGGGCCTGCCGGATGATCGAGGCGTGCGGCAGGACGTCGCCGCTGGCCACGAGGGTGAACCCGCGCGTGGGCGCGGCGGCGGCGCCGCCCACCGAGGAGGGCGCCGACCGGACGGCCTCGTGCGGCCGGCCGGCCGGGACGGCCGCGGTGCGGGGCTCGGGCTGCGGACCGGAACAGCCTGCCGCCGCGCCGAGAAGGACGGTGGCCACCGCCACCGTGGTCCGTCGCATGCGTGTGGTGGTCATCAGCCGGTCTCCGTGGGGCTTCGGGGGCTTGGGAAGAGGCGGGGCGCTCCCCTGGATCCCTACGGGAAACGGTGATCAGTCAATCCTTAAATACGCAAAATCACACAAACGCAGTGATGCAGGATTTATCCCTCCGGGTGACCGTTCACCGCACCATTCGCCGCTCGGTGTGACCGCTCGTCGCACATCACGGTGCGGCGCCTGTCCCTTCGGGCACGGATGCGTTCGTATACGCGTCGAGGGTCTGAGCACGGCGCGAAAGGGTGTGACGATGACGACGACGACCACCGACGAGCGGGCCTTGGAGGAGCTCCAGCGTGACCACGGACCCGCGCTGCTGAGCTTTCTGCTCGGTCTGACGTACGGCGACAGACAGCGCGCCGAGGACCTGCTCCAGGAGACGCTCGTACGCGCCTGGCAGCACCCCGAGGCGTTCGAGGCGCCGTACGAGTCGATGCGTCCGTGGCTCTTCACGGTCGGCCGGCGCCTGGCGATCGACGCCCGCCGGTCACGGATGGCCCGCCCCACCGAGATCGGGGACGGCGTGCTCGCCGGCACCCCCGACCCCTCGGACGTCACCGAGTCCGCCGTCGCCGCGCTGGACGTACGGGCGGCGGTGCGGGAACTGAGCCCCGAACACCGGGCGGTACTGGTACGGATCTACTTCGACGGCCTGTCCGTGAAGGAGGCCGCAGCGGATCTGGGCATACCGGCCGGGACGGTCAAGTCGCGGTCCCACTACGCGCTGCGGGCGCTCGGCCGGTGCCTCCCCGGCTACAGCCGGACGCTCTCCGGCTCCCTCCCGGGCTGACCCCTCCCGCCCCACCGTCCCCTCCGGGCACGTCGCCGCCCGTGCGTCACCGCCCCGGCCGGAATGTAGGCGAAACCACACCGCCGAGTTGAGCAAAGAGCGGCCCCGGGCCGTGCCTGACGGTAGAGGCTCGTCGTCGAGGACCACACGCACACGCAGAACGTCCGGGAGAAGGTGGGAACGTTGCGGCCCGAGAGCACGAACGGCACCGGCGGGGGCGGAGGGCTGGCCGTCCCGATGGCCTGGCTGTGTGCCGAGTACATCGCCGATGAACTGCTGAGAGCCGGTGGCCTGGTCGAACCCGGCTCGCTGGAGTACCAGGCGGGCCGCCGGACGCTCGCGCTCACCGTCTACCTGGGTGACGGCACCGACGACACCCCCGGCCCGGGGTCCGAGGACCGGCTGGAGGAGTGGCTGACCCGCACCGCGCACGGCCATCCCTGGGAGGACTGGGTACGCGAGCGGCTGGCGGCACGCCGGGAGCGCGACGGCGACGACGAGGGTCTCGCCCTGGCCGAGGAGACCTGGCGCCGGCTGGAGGGCACCCACCTGCTCGCCACCGACCTGGGCGCCCTGTCGGCCGGCCCGGCCGCCGGGCTCGCGGTCGACGAGTCGGAGGCGGTGTGGCTCCCCTCCTGGCGCCTGGGTCTGCCACTCGGACACCTGGCGCTACGGCTGCACTGACGCGCCTGTACTGACGCGCCTGTACTGACACGCCTGTACTGACACGGCTGCGCCGATGCTCAGTGCGGCTGGACCGGACGGGCCCGGACTCCGGCGGGCAGATCCTGATGGCCGCTGCTGGCGAGCATCCGTACCTCGCCCCGGTCGCTTATCTCCGCCAGGACGATGCCCGTGTCGTCCGCGTAGACCGGATGCCCGCCGGCCCCGGTGCGCTCGGTGCGGTGCACCCGCACGACGTCCTCCTGCCCGAAGTCCAGCTCGTAGTGATCATGGATGCGCATGGCTGCCTCCCGGTCGCGTTCACCGCCACGCACCCGCGTCCCCATAACGGGACTTTTCATGCCGGAACGGACGTCGGCGGGTCGCGGTGCACACCCGCGCGATACTTCGGGACACGGACCGTGACCTTCATGCCCGCGCCGACGCCCGTCTCGACCACGAGGCCGTAGTCGTCCCCGTACACCTGGCGCAGCCGCTCGTCGACGTTGGACAGCCCGATGCCCGAGGTCCGGGTGCGCTCCCCGGCGAGGATGGCGCGCAGGACGTCCGGTTCCATGCCGACGCCGTCGTCCTCGATGGTGACGACCGCCTCGGCGCCCGCGTCCTCGGCCGCGATCGTCACCCGGCAGGTGGTGCGGGAGTCCTCCAGGCCGTGCTTGACGGCGTTCTCGACCAGCGGCTGGAGGCACAGGAACGGCAGCGTCACCGGCAGCACCTCGGGCGCCACCCGGAGGGTCACCTGGAGGCGGTCGCCGAACCGCGCGCCCGCGAGCGCCAGGTACTGCTCGATGGAGCGCAGTTCGTCGGCGAGCTGGGTGAACTCACCGTGCCGCCGGAACGAGTAACGGGTGAAGTCGGCGAACTCCAGGAGGAGTTCACGGGCGCGTTCGGGGTCGGTGCGGACGAAGGACGCGATGGCGGCCAGCGAGTTGAAGATGAAGTGCGGGGAGATCTGGGCCCGCAGGGCGCGGATCTCGGCCTCGATCAGACGGGTACGGGACCGGTCCAGCTCGGCCAGTTCCAGCTGTACGGAGACCCAGCGGGCCACCTCCGTCGCGGCCCGCACCAGTACCGCCGACTCGCGCGAGCCGTACGCCACCAAGGCACCCAGCACGCCCTCCTCGCCGGTCAGCGGCGCGATCACCGCCCAGCGCAGGGGGCAGTCCGGCTCGTCGCACGCGGCACGCACGCTCTGCCCCCGCCCCGAGCCCAGCACCTCGGCGACCCGCTCCATCACCTGGCCCCGGTGGTGGTCGTCACCGGGACCGTCCCAGGCGAGCACGGCCGTGCGGTCGGTCAGGCACAGCGCCTCCGTGCCGAGCAGCGAGCGCAGCCGCCGGGCGGCCTTGCGCGCGGTGTCCTCCGTGAGCCCGGCGCGCAGGGGCGGGGCGGCGAGGGACGCGGTGTGCAGGGTGTGGAAGGTGGCGCGCTCCACGGGGGTGCCGAGGTCCAGTACGTCCTTGCCGGCCCGCCGCGCGGTGAGCCGCCCGAGCGCGAACCCGGCGGCGAGGAGGACGGCTCCGGCGGCGGCCAGCGCCGCGAGCAGCGTTCCGCTCACCGGGCGGCTCCTCTCCGCTGTTCCGGCGCCCGGGGACGGGGACGGCCGACCAGGTCCTCGGGCAGGTGGAGCCGGGCCAGGATCGCCGGGGTACCGGCCGGGACGCGGCGGGGCGTGGCCAGCGACACGGCCACCATGGTGAGGAACCCGAGCGGCACGGACCAGACGGCGGGCCAGGCCATCAGCGTGTGCGGCCACCCCTCCGGGGCGAGCCCCGCGCGGGTCGCCATCACGGCTGTGAGCGCGGCCCCGCCGCCCGCCACCAGACCGGCCATCGCACCGGGCGGGGTGAGGCGCCGCCACCAGATGCCGAGGACCAGCAGCGGGCAGAACGAGGACGCCGACACGGCGAACGCCAGGCCCACGGCGTCGGCCACCGGCACATTGGTCGCCACCAGGCTGAGGGCCAGCGGCACCGCCATGGCGAGCACGGTCGCCAGCCGGAAGTGCCGCACCCCGCGCGAGGGAAGCACGTCCTGGCTGAGCACGCCGGCGACCGACATGGCAAGCCCCGACGCCGTCGACAGGAACGCGGCGAACGCCCCGCCCGCCAGCAGCGCGCCCAGCAGTTCACCGGCCGTCCCGCCCACGACCCGGTCGGGCAGGACGAGCACGGCGGCGTCGGCCGCCCCGGTCAGGGTGAGCTCGGGCGCGTAGATCCGGCCGAGCGCGCCGTACACCGGCGGCAGCAGGTAGAAGGCGCCCACGAGGCCGAGGACGACGAGCGTGGTGCGGCGGGCGGTGCGCCCGTCGGGACTGGTGTAGAAGCGCACGGCGACGTGCGGCAGCCCCATGGTGCCGAGGAACGTGGCGAGGATCAGGCCGTAGGTGGCGTACAGCTGGTGGCCGTCGCGGCCGTCCGCCAGCGGCTGCGACCAGCTGAGCGGATCGCCGCCGGTGGCAGCCCGCTCGGGGACGTGCGCGCCCTCGGGGAAGCGCAGCGTGGTGCCGGCCTCGACCCGGTGCCCGCCCTCGTCGAGGGTGACCCGGTCCTCCTCGTACACGGTGGAGTCGATGCGGCCGGAGACGGTCAGGGTCAGCGGCGCGTCGATGTCGATGCGTACGGTGTCGTCGACCGTGACGGCGGTGTGCTCGCGGAAGACGGCGGGCGCGTCGAACCGGGCGCGCGGCGCGTCGTCGCCCCACCAGGCGGTGACCAGGAACAGCGCGGGGACCAGCAGGGCGGTGAGCTTGAGCCAGTACTGGAAGGCCTGCACGAAGGTGATGCTGCGCATCCCGCCCGCCGCGACAGCTCCCGTGACGACGACGGCGACGACCAGCCCGCCGACCCACTCGGGGGCGCCGGTGAGGATCTCCAGCGTCAGGCCGGCGCCCTGGAGCTGCGGCAGCAGGTAGAGCCAGCCGATGCCGACGACGAAGAGGCTGGACAGCCGGCGCGCCTCGGGCGACTCCAGGCGGGCCTCGGCGAAGTCGGAGAGGGTGTACGCGCCGGAGCGGCGCAGCGGGGCGGCGACCAGGACCAGCAGGACGAGGTAGCCGGCGGTGTAGCCGACCGGGTACCAGAGCATGTCGGGGCCCTGGAGGAGGACGAGTCCGGCGATGCCGAGGAAGGAGGCGGCGGAGAGGTACTCGCCACTGATGGCGGCGGCGTTGAGGCCGGGGCCCACGGTGCGGGAGGCGACGTAGAAGTCGGAGGTGGTGCGGGAGATCCGCAGGCCGAGGGCGCCGATGAGGACGGTGGCGAGGACGACGGCGGTGACGGCGGCCACCGCGTAGGTCTGGTTCACGGCCGGTCCATGCGGGCTCAGCGGCCTTCCACGAGACCGGTGAAGTCACGCTCGTTGCGCTCGGCGCGGCGGACGTACCAGCGGGCGATGAGCCAGATGACGGGGTACGTGCCGACGCCGAGGGCGGCCCAGACGAAGGGCTCGGCGGAGCCGCGCCCCAGAGCCGTCGGGAGGGTGAACAGCAGGGGCAGCGATCCGACGAGCAAGGCGAGGGTGGCGAGCGCGTAGAGCGCGGCGCGCAGCTGGCTGCGCATCAGGGAACGTACGTAGGTGTGGCCGAGGGTCGTCTGCTCGCTGATCTCCGAGCGGGCGGGCGCGTGGCCGGGCGGACGGCGGGCGGAGCGCGGCACACCGGTGACCGTCTCGCGGCGGGGGCGGCGCGCGGGTTCGTGCTCTGCGGGCATCGGCGTCCGTGGGTGGGCTGGCGGGGCGGCTGGCTCGGATGGTGGAGTCTACGCAGAAGCCATATCCGAAGGTAGACCCCGGTTTGTGCGTCTGCCTCGGCCTCGGCCTCGGGTCAGGGTGCGGGGGACCGCCGGGCGGCGTCGCCGAGCGCGATCTCCAGTTCGACGTAGGACTCTTCGGCCCGGCGGTACGCCACCTCCAGGGCGACGGCCGTGCGGGGCCCGACCAGCCCGTGCGTCGATTCCTGGATCTCGTACAGCACATCGGCCCAGCGCGCGGCGGCGCTCCTGGCCCCGGCGAGCAGGGCCTCGGCCTCGTGCGGCTTCGCCGGCCGGAGGTCCGGCAGCGCGCGCACCTCGGCGAGCAGCGCCTCGATCTCCATGGTCATGCCCGGCCCCCTCTCCGGTGATCAAGGGTAGGCCGCCGTGCCGCTGCCCCCGGTGCCGCACCTGCCACCCGTCGCCGAACGGCGCCTCCCGCGCGTCGAACGGCGCTCAGCCGCGTGCCTGGCGCATCAGCAGGTCGCGCAGGTGGCGGGCGTGCCGGCGGCTGACGGCGAGCTCCGCCGCACCGACGCGGACAGTGGTCGTCCCGGCGTCGAGGCGCAGTTCGTCGATACGGCGCAGCGCGACGAGGTGGCTGCGGTGGATCCGTACGAAACCGCGCGCCGCCCACCGTTCCTCCAGCGTGGAAAGCGGGATGCGGACCAGATGGCTGCCCTCGTCGGTGTGCAGCCGCGCGTAGTCGCCCTGCGCCTCCACGTACGCGATGTCGTCGACGGCCACGAACCGGGTGACGCCGCCCAGTTCGACCGGGATCTGTTCCGCCGGGGTGGGGGCGATCGCGGGTTCGGCGAGGTCGCGGACGCGGCGCACCGCCTCGGCCAGGCGTTCCTTGCGGACGGGTTTGAGGACGTAGTCGACGGCCTTGAGGTCGAACGCCTGGAGGGCGAACCCTTCGTGGGCGGTGACGAAGACGATCAGCGGCGGCCTGGCGAACCCGGCTATTAGGCGGGCGATGTCGAGGCCGGTGAGCCCGGCCATGTGGATGTCGAGGAAGACGACGTCGATGGCGTCGTCGCCGTCGGGTCCCGCTTCGAGGGCGCGGCCGATACGGCGCAGCGCCTCGGTCGCGTCGGTGGCGCCTTCCGCGCTGCGCACCCGCGGGTCGGAGCGGAGGAGGTAGAGCAGCTCTTCGAGAGCGGGCTTCTCGTCGTCGACGGCCAGTACGCGCACCATGTGCGGAGTGTAGGGGTGGGGCGATTGAGCGAGGAACGGCTCGGATGCGTACTCCTTGGCGTAGGGCTTCACGGAAGCACGGGCACACCGACGCGTACGCGGGAATGAGGGCACCCCCATGAGTCTGCGGGAGCGGCATCACGATGTCGCCGCCTATGCGCTGGGCGTGCTGGAGCCCGCGGACGCCCTCGCCTGCGAGGAGCATCTGGCGCGGTGCGGGGCCTGCGCGACCGGGCTCGCGGACTTCGCCTTCACCACGTCGGCGCTGGCCCAGCTGGCGGGCCGGGAGCCGCTGAGGCCCCCGGGGGCGCGGCGGGGCGCGGCGGCTCCGACGGGCCGGCGGCGGGGCCGTCGTCCGCGTCGCCCGCCGGCGCGGCGGTGGCGGGCGCGCGTCGTCGGGGTGGCCGCGGCGCTGGCCGTGGCGGTGCCGGGCGCGGTCCTGCTGACCGCTCCGGCTCCGGGCGGCGGTGATCCGGCGGTGCGGCGGGCCGCGGCGACGGACACGGCGACGGGTGCGTCGGCGTCGGTCGCGCTGCGGGAGCGGGAGTGGGGTACGGAGGTTGCTTTGCGGGTGGCGGGGGTGCGGGGGGCCCACGTGTGCGAACTGGTCGTCGTCGGCACGGACGGCCGGGCGTGGCCGGTGATGACATGGGCGACGGACGAGGGCGACAAGCCGTTGATGGAGGGGGGCATCGCGCTGCCGATCGGTGAGATCGAGCGGCTGGAGGTGCGCACCGTGGAGGGCGAGCGGCTGGTGTCGGTTCGGCCCTGAGTCGTTCGGGCGCGCTCACTTCAGTAGGCGGGACAGCCTGCGGTCGGCGAGGGGTTTGCCGCCGGTCTGGCACGTGGGGCAGTACTGCAGCGACGAGTCGCTGAAGGACACCTCCCGGATCGTGTCACCGCAGACGGGACACGGTTCACCGGTACGGCCGTGCACGCGCAGCCCGCTCTTCTTCTCGGCCTTGAGGCGGCCGGCGGCCAGTCCGTGCGAGCGCTCCACGGCCTCGCCCAGGGTGGTGCGCATCGCCTCGTACAGCGTGGTGATCTCCTCGTCGGTGAGGTTCTGTACGGGTTTGAACGGCGACATCCGGGCGGCGTGGAGGATCTCGTCGCTGTACGCGTTGCCGATGCCCGCGATCAGGCTCTGGTCGCGCAGGGCGCCCTTGAGCTGTCGCCGTTCACCGGCGAGGAGGGCGGCGAAGGCGTCCCGGTCGAAACCGTCGGCGAGGGGGTCGGGGCCGAGGCGGGCGACACCCTCGACGTCGGCCGGGTCGTGGACGAGGTGGACGGCGAGCCGCTTGGTGGTGCCGGCCTCGGTGAGGTCGAAGCCGTCGCCGCCGGTGAGCGCGACGCGGAGCGCGAGCGGGCCCTTGCCGGGGCGCGGCGGCCCGGAGGGCAGGACGTCCCGCCACTGGAGCCAGCCGGCCCGGGCGAGGTGGATCAGCAGATGGAGCCCGTCGGTTTCGATGTCGAGGAATTTGCCGTGCCGGCCGACGGCGGCGACGGTGGTGCCGTCGAGCGCGGACAGCGGCGGGTCGTACGTCTTGAGGACACTGACGGCGACGGGCAGCGCGCGGGCGATCTCCTTGCCGACCAGGTTCGCGTCGAGGAACTCTCGCAGGGCTTCGACCTCGGGCAGTTCGGGCATGGTTCCAGCCTGCCGCAGGGCCGTGCTGCGCGCCGCTCGGGTCGGCTCCGGTCCCCGGTCAGCCCGGGCCGTCGGTCGCCTTCACGAGTTCCGCCAGTTCGTCGTGGATCGCGGCCGCGAGCCGGTCCACGTCCGGCACGGCCTTGCCGTCGGCGACGAGACCGACGTGGACGCGTCCGCCGTAGGGGGACATCGCCACGGCCAGGGCCTGGCCGCGTGCGAGCGGGGCCATGGGGTGGAGGGCGCGCAGCGGGCAGCCGCCGAGGGAGAGGGTGGAGCGGGGCAGCGGCACGTTGGTGACCAGGACGTCGAACAGCATCCGCGCCGCTCCCTGGGCCAGCGGGGCGCCGAACCGGTGGGCGAGCGGTGGCAGTTGGTCGGCGAGCACGGCGACCGCGCCGGCCCCCCGGGTGGGCCCCGCGGCCTTGTTGCGGTCCATGCCACGGCGTACGGAGTCGAGCCGGCCGAGCGGATCGGGGTCGGAGAGGGGCAGGTCCAGGAGGTACGCGGAGAAGGTGTTGCCGGGGCCCGGCGCGCCTCCGGGCCTCCGCCGGGAGACCGGCACGAGGGCGCGCGGGTCGGCCGTGGGGAGCGGCTCGCCCCGCTCCAGCATCCAGTGGCGCAGCGCCCCGGTGGTGACCGCGAGCAGCACATCGTTGGCGGTGCCGCCGGTGACCCTGCGGACGCGCCGTACCTCCTCCAGGTCGAGGTCGGCGGTGGCCAGGCGCCGCGTCCCGCTGGAGCCGGCGGTGAGCGCGGGCGTGCCGCGCGGATCGAGGCGGCTGGCCCGTACGACGGAGGCGCCGACGCCCAGGGCGCGGCCGAGCTCCTCGATGCGGCCGCGTGCGGCGCCCGCGACGTGCAGGGGGCCGGGCAGCCAGGAGCGGGGCGGCACGGGGCGTGGGCGGCGGCGGCCGGGCGGCCGGGCACCGGCGATCTGGTCGAAGATCCCGGCGCCGATGGCGACCGCGCGCATCCCGTCGGCGAGTGCGTGGTGGAGCTTGACGAGCACGGCGAAGGGGCCGCCCGGCGCTCCGGTCAGCAGGTACATCTCCCAGGGCGGCCGCCCGCGTTCGAGGGGGCGTTCCATCAGCTCGCCGGCGAGCCGGGTGGCTTCGGCGGTGAACCCGCCGGAGGCGGCGCCGTTCGGCAGCCGGAGGTGCCGGACGTGGCGGTGTACGTCGAAGGTCTTGTCGACGCTCCAGGCGGCGCCGCCGACCGGCAGCAGGACGTCGCGGACCCGCATCCTCAGCCGGGGGATGGCGGCGGCGCGCTCGGCGAGCAGGTCCAGGAGGCCGTCGGGGCCGCCGGGGCCGCCGGACTCACCGGGGCCGGGATCGAAGCGGGCGAGGGCGCCCAGGTGCATGGGGTGGTCGGGCGTCTCCAGGTGCCAGAAGGCCAGGTCGAGAGGTGCCAGCAGCTCACTGCTCAAGGGATCCCCATGTCGTGCGAAGGCCGTGGAAGGCTACGGAAAGGCAGTCAATCGCCTTCGATCGGTTACGGTCAAGTACGATCCCTTCACTTACAGTTAACAGCGGGTGTCCATTAAATTTCCGATCTGCCAGTGATCATGAACTCGCACCAGACGCATTTGCCGTTGCCGCGCGAGTCCACGCCCCACACCTCGGTCAGCCGGTCGACCAGCAGCAGTCCCCGCCCCGAGACGCCCGACAGCCCCGCCTCGCGGCGGCGCGGCAGGGCGCTGGAGCGGTCCTCCACCTCGACCCGCAGCCGCCGCTCGTGCCCGGACAGCATCCGCAGGGTCACGATCGCCCCGCCGTCGGTGTGGAGCAGCGCGTTGGTGATCAGCTCGTCGGCGACCAGCTCGATCTCGTCGGCCCGCTCCCCAGCGCCCCAGGCCCGTACCGCCGCCCTGATCATGTGCCGGGCCGAGCTCAGCGCCTCCGGGTCGCTCTGGGCGACGTGCTGCTGGAGGCGCCCGCCGGTCTGCGGGGTGTATCCGCCCTTGCGGCGCAGCAGCAGGATGGCCACGTCGTCCTCGCCGGCGCGTTCGTCGACCACGTCGCACAGGTGGTCGGCGAGGTCCTGGAGGTCGTGCGGTCCGTTGCGCACCAGGGCCGTGAGCCATTGCACGCCCTCGTCGAGGTCGGCGCCCGGCTGCTCCACGAGCCCGTCGGTGTACAGCAGCAGGGCCTGCCCCGGGTCCAGCTCCAGGATGGCCACGGGGTAGTCGAGCCGCCCGAACTCCGCCGACAGGCCCAGCGGCATCCCGCCCGGCACCGGCACCCGGCGGCAGCTGCCGTCGGTGTCCCGCAGCAGCAGGTCGACATGCCCCGCCCGCACCACCTGCACCACGCCCGTCGCCAGGTCGGCCTCCAGGTACGTACAGGTGGCGAAGCGGTCGGTGTCCAGCTCGTGCAGGAAGGAGGAGGCCCGGGCCATCACGGTGGCCGGGGTGTGCCCCTCCGCCGCGTAGGCCCGCAGCACGATGCGCAACTGGCCCATCACGGCCGCGGCGTGCGTGTCGTGCCCCTGGACGTCGCCGATGACGGCGCCGACCCGTCCGCCGGGCAGCGGGATGATGTCGTACCAGTCGCCGCCGATGTCCCGGCCGAGCCGGGCCGACCGGTAGCGGACGGCGATCTGCGCGCCGGGGACCTCGGGGATCCGGCGCGGCAGCATGGCCTGCTGGAGCCCTTCGGCGAGGTCGTGCTCCTGCTCGAAGAGCATGGCGCGCTGGATGCTCTGCGCGATGCTGCTGCCCAGCGCGACCAGCACATTGCGGTCCTCGGGCGAGAAGCCGTTCTTGTCGCCGTAGAGCAGGCCGAGCGCGCCGATGGGCCGGGCCTGGGCGATCAGCGGCAGATAGGCCGCGGAGGTGATGCCCAGCCCGCTGATGTGCGGCCAGAGGATGGGGTAGGAAGTGGCGAAGTCCTCGGGTGACTCGATGAAGCGGGGAGCGAGGGTGCGGACGACTTCGCTCATCGGGTACTGCTCGTCCACCCGGGTGTACCGGGTGCCGGGCACGAAGGAACCCTGGGGGCCGTCGGCGACCAGGTGGATCCGGCCCGACTCCAGCAGTCCCATCACCAGACTGGTCGCGCCGAGGTGCTCCAGCCCGTGCGAGTCCTTCAGGACGTCGATGACGTCCTGGACGGTCCGGGCGTGGGCCAGGGCCGCGGTGGTGGACTCCACCACGCTGGTCTGGCGCCGCCGCTCCTCGTCGACCTCCCGCCGGGCGGTGGACTCGGCGAGCTCCTGGGTCGCGTCCCGCACGATGCCGATGATGCGGCGCGGGCGGCCCGTCTCGTCCCGCCGGATGAACCCCTGGGTGTGCGTCCAGCGCAGTCCGCCGTCACGGGTACGGATGCGGAAGTACGCGCCGTAGTGGGCGCCACCGCTCTTGAGGGCCTGGGCCACCATCGAGTCGAGGCGGACGGCCTCGCTGGGCGGGACGCGGGAGGCAAGGCTCTCGGGCCGCCCGTCGTACTCGGTGACGTCCACCTGGAACACCTCGAGGGCGGTCCGGTCCATGTGCATGAGCCCGGTGTCGAGGTCCCAGTCGAAGCTGCCCATGCGGTTGAGCGTCAGACTCAGATCCGGGTGGGCGGGCCAGTCCTCGGGAAGCGACAGGGCATCCGCTGCCGGATCAACCATGGAGCCACTCTGCCATCATTTGTCGGCTTTTTCGACTGCTCGCTGACCCATCAGCCCTCGTAGACCTCCGGCTCGAGGGCCATGTCCTCCGGTTCGCCGCCCCCGTCCGGAGGGCCGCCCCCGTCCTGCGGGTCGGGAGCGTCCTGCGGGGCGGGAGCGTCGGGCACGCCGGCGCCGTCCGGTACGCCGGGGCCGTCCGGTACGCCGGGGCTGTCGGGCACAGCAGGGGTGTCGGGGCTGTCGGGCATGGCAGGGCTGTCGGGGCTGTCGGGCATGGCGGGGGGTTCGGCGCCCGGGCCGGCCGGGTGGTCACCCGGGCCGTTCGGTGCGGGCACGACCGGGGGCGGCGGGGGCGGTGGCGGGGTGGGGCAGCCCGGCAGGACCGTCCGGGTGCCGACCGCGGTCGGGCAGTCCGCCGGTGCCACCGGCTCGGGCACCCCGGGCTCCTCCGGCGCCGACGAAGCCACGAGGTCGCGCTCACCGGGGGCGTACGGAGGCGGCGCCTCGGGCCGCTTGTCCCGTTCCCCGCCGGTACCCGTGAGGCGTTCGAGCCAGGTGTTGTCCAGGAGGTTCACGATGATCAGGCTGTGGACCACCTGCTGGGTGGGGGTGACGATCACGACCCGCCCGGGGTGGTAGCCCGCCCAGGGCCTGCCCATACCCGCGACGGCACCGTTCACCCCGGTGGCACCGCCGGCCCCGCGGGCGACGTCCGGCGACCGCAGCGGGCCGCCGCACGCGCACCGCACCCGCGGCGCCCCGTACTGGTCGACGAGGACGGCCGTACCGGCCTGGAGGACGGCCTGGAAGGGCATGGCGGAGCCGTCGCGGTAACCGTGGGCGGTGACCCGGGTATCGGCGCGGAGCACCACCGGGGTGAGGCCTCGCAGCCAGGAGGTGATGCCCGCCGAGCCGATACCGGCGGCCTGCGCGAAGGCCCGCGCCCGGGTGTCGTCGTCGGTCAGGAGGCGGGCCTGCCGCTCGACGTCGCAGCTGGGAGCGGAGGGCGCACCGCCATAGAGGCCGGGCGTGGACCCGGGGACGGTACGCGGACCTCTGCCCTCCGCGGCCCGGTGAGGTGGCGCGGTGGGCGTACGCGGCGACGGGCGGGCCGTCGACGCGGTGAACGGGTGGGGCCCCCGGGCGCCGGCCGGCTGGAGGCGCACGTCGCGCAGGTCGGCCGCCGCCCCGGTGCCCTCGGCCGCGCCCGCTCCCTCGCCAGCCTCGCCGCCACAACCCGCCACCAGCAGCACGGTGGCCAGCAGAAGCGCGGTCGGCGCGGCGAGTGCGGCGTACCGGCGGCGACGTATCGGTGAGCGCACGCGATCCTCCTTCTCGGTGCTTCATGTCTGCCGGATCCCCCGGAGGCCCGCAACCGGAAGCCCGACCCCTACATCGAACTTGAACACGTTCAAAGAACGCTCTACGCTCATGGAACTGAACACGTTCAAGCAAGGGGGGTGGGGCGTCGTGTCCGTACTGGTCGACCTGATCGTGACGCTCGGCATGCTGGTGATCGTCCCGGCGGGCCTCCGCCTGATGGCCGGTGCGGAACTCACCGCGATCCGCCGCCTGTGGCCCCTGTTCGCCGTACCGGGGGCCGTCTGCCTGTGGCTGCCGCGCGGCGCCCTCGCCGCCACCCTCGCCTCCTGCTACGCGCTGGGCACCGTCGTCCTCGCGCTGCACGCCCCGCGCCGGCTGCTCCGTACGCGGTCGCCGGCACCGACCGAGATCGCCGTCCTGACGGCCCTGGTGAGCCCGTCGATCGCCGCGCTCGCCCTGGTCGCCGAACGGCTGGGCCACCGGCTGTTCGGCTTCGGCCTGGACATCCTGGCGCTGACCGTCCCGCACTTCCACTTCGCCGGTTTCGCCGCCGCCCTGGTGGCCGGGCTGGTCTGCCGCACCGTGGACCGCCCGGCTGCCCGGTTCGCCGCGCTCAGCGTGCCGCTGGGCACCCTGCTCGTCCTTCTGGGCTACTTCCTGAACGACTGGGCCGAACTGGCCGGGGCTCTGGTCCTCACCGCCGGCATGTGGGCCGTCGCCCTGCTGACGTGGCGCGACGTCACGCCCCGCGGGCACGAGCGGCCCACCCGCGCACTGCTCACCGTCTCGGCGGCCGTCCTGGTCGCGACCATGCTGCTCGCGCTGAGCTGGGCGCTCGGCGAGGCGACCGGCCTGCCCCACCCGAACCTGACCTGGATGACCGCCACCCACGGTCTCGGCAACGCGCTCGGCTTCGCACTCTGCTCCGTGCTGGCCTGGCGACGACTCGAGGAAACCAAGGAGACCCCGGCATGACCCGCCTGATCCGCACCCTCGGCACCCCCGCCACCACCCCGGTCGGCCCGGCCGGTCTCAGCTACCCGGACGTCGGCGCCACCCGGACCCGCCCCCTCCCCACCGGGTACCACCACATGCACCACGAGGCGCTGATCGGCCACGGCCAGGAGGTCTTCGAGGCGGCGGGCGCGGCCGTCACGACCTGGGCGATGCACCGGAAGTCCGGCGCACGCGTGCGTGCCGACTCGGTACGGGCGGAGCCGGGCACGGCGGTACAGATCGCCCTCGGCGTCGGCCCGCTCGAGGTCGCCGCACCGTGCCAGGTGGTGTGGACGGCGTACGAGGAAGACCGCGTCGGCTTCGCGTACGGCACCCTGACCGGGCACCCGGAGTGCGGCGAGGAGTCGTTCGTGGTGGACCGGCGGCCGGACGGCTCCGTGTGGTTCACCGTGACGGCGTTCAGCCGGCCCGCCCTCTGGCACACGCGGGCGGCCGGACCCGTCGTACCCCTGCTCCAGCGCGCCTACGCGCGGCACCTGGGCCGCACGCTGCGAAAGATCGCCACGGGATGACGGACGGCCGATACTGGACCCGATGGAGTGGTTCTGGTTCACCTCGTCCGACTACTGGCTGAGCCGGCTGGTCTTCCAGCGGGCCCTCGCCGGGGTCTACCTGGTCGCGTTCCTCTGCGCCGCCCTGCAGTTCCGGGCGCTGATCGGCGAGCGCGGCATGCTGCCGGTCCCCGCTCACCTGCGCCGCGTGCCGCCACGGGTGGCGCCCAGCGTCTTCCACCTGCACTACTCGGACCGGTTCTTCGCGCTCTGCGCGTGGGCGGGCGCGGCGCTGTCGCTCGCGCTGGTCGCGGGGGCGGGCGACGCGGTGCCGCTCGCCGTCTCGATGCTGATGTGGGCGGTGCTGTGGGCGCTGTACCTGTCCATCGTCAACGTCGGGCAGACCTGGTACGGCTTCGGCTGGGAATCGCTGCTCCTGGAGACGGGTTTCCTCGCGGTCTTTCTCGGCAACGACGACACGGCCCCGCCCGTGCTGATCCTGTTCCTGCTGCGGTGGCTGCTGTTCCGGGTGGAGTTCGGGGCCGGCCTGATCAAGCTGCGCGGCGACACCTGCTGGCGTGACCTGACCTGCCTGTACTACCACCACGAGACCCAGCCGATGCCGGGCCCGCTGAGCTGGTTCTTCCACCACCTCCCCCGGCCCCTGCACCGGGTGGAGGCCGCGGCCAACCACGTGACGCAACTGGTCGTACCGGTCCTGCTCTTCACCCCGCAGCCGGTGGCGAGCGCGGCGGCGGGGCTCATCGTCCTGACCCAGCTCTGGCTGGTGCTGTCGGGCAACTTCTCCTGGCTGAACTGGATCACCATCGTGCTCGCCCTGTCGGCCGTCGACGGCTCCCTCGTGGCGGACGCGCCCGCGCTGCCCGGTCCCCCGCTCTGGTACGGGATCCTGGTCGTCGCCGTGACCGCGCTGGTCGTGGTCCTCAGCTGGCGCCCCGCGCGCAACCTGCTCTCCCGCCACCAGGCCATGAACCGCTCGTTCGACCCGCTGCACCTGGTCAACACCTACGGGGCCTTCGGGACGGTGGGCCGGGTCCGGTACGAGATCGTGATCGAGGGCACCGACAAGCCGACGGTCCACCCGGGCACGGTGTGGCGCGAGTACGAGTTCAAGGGCAAGCCCGGCGACGTGCGCCGGCTGCCGCGCCAGTTCGCCCCGTACCACCTGCGCCTCGACTGGATGATGTGGTTCGCGGCGCTCTCCCCGGCGTACGCGCACGGCTGGTTCGCGCCGTTCGTGGAGCGGCTGCTCGAAGGGGACCGCGACACGCTGCGGCTGCTGCGCCACAACCCCTTCCCGGACGCCCCGCCCGCACGGATCCGCGCCAGGCTGTACCGCTACCGCTTCACGACCTGGCGTGAACTGAGGGAGACGGGTGCCTGGTGGCACCGGACCTACGTCCGGGAGTTCCTCCCGCCGACCCGGCTGTCCTGACCGCCCCGCGGATGTCCTGACCGCCCCGCGGACGTGCGCGTGCCCTCCGCCCGGAGAGGGCGGAGGGCACGGGGCGCACGGTACGGATCGTCCGGCGATCAGTCGATGCCGGGCAGGATGTGCGGCTCGGCGAGGTCTTCCTCGTACCCGGCCAGCCGGATCGGGGCCGAACGGGCCCACACTTCGAGGCTGCCGAGGGTGTCGGGCCCGGCGGCTCTTTCGCCGTGTTCCGCCGGCCGCTGCTCCTGCTTGATGAGTTCTGGTGTCACCGCGCACTCCTTCGTGTCGCGAACCTATGAGGACATCTACTGCCGTTCGGTCGCGGTGGCGCCGGTACTCGGGCGGAAACGCAGCCTTGGTGGCAGGCCTGTCCCCGAGGCCCGCCTGAGGGGGTTTCGTGGATCCCTGGCGGCGGGCCGTTCGCCTCAGGTTAACCAAATGAGCGCACTTCTGCTCGATGGAACGCGTCACATAGGCGTGTTCCGGACAGGTTGCCCGCTTCCGGTCACCGGGGGACGGTCACCACTTCGAGGGCGCGTAGTCCTTCAGGAAGCAGCCGTACAGGTCCTCGCCCGTCTCGCCGCGCACGATCGGGTCGTAGACCCGGGCCGCGCCGTCGATCAGGTCCAGCGGGGCGTGGAAGCCCGCCTCGGCGAGCCGCATCTTGTCGGGGTGCGGGCGCTCGTCGGTGATCCAGCCGGTGTCGACCGCGGTCATCAGGATGCGGTCGCTCTCGAACATCTCCTGGGCGCTGGTGCGCGTGAGCATGTTGAGCGCGGCCTTGGCCATGTTGGTGTGCGGGTGCCCGGCGCCCTTGTAGCCGCGGCTGAAGACGCCCTCCATGGCGGAGACGTTCACCACGTACGTACGCCTCGCCGAGGACGCGGCCATCGACCGGCGGAGCCGGCTGATCAGGATGAACGGCGCGGTGGAGTTGCACAGCTGGACTTCGAGGAGTTCGACCGGATCGACCTCGGAGACGGTCTGGATCCAGCTGTTGGTGTCGTGCAGGTCCGGCACCAGGCCGCCCGCGTCGATCGCGGTGCCCGCGGCGATGCGCTCCAGCGACGCCGAACCGCTCACCAGGGCGAGGTCGGTGACGTCCTGGGCGGTCAGGCCCTCGCCGTTACGGGGGCCGGGCAGGGCGGCCATGGTCTCCACGGCGCCGCTGCCGAAGGTGCCGATGACCTCGGCGGGCGGCAGCTCGCCCGCGGGCAGCGGCGCGGACTCGGCGGCGACCAGCTCGCTGTACGCCTGCGGGGAGCGGCGGACGGTCTGCGCGGCGTTGTTGATCAGGATGTCCAGCGGGCCCTCGGCGGCGACCGAGTCGGCGAGGGCGACGACCTGTGCCGGGTCGCGCAGGTCGATGCCGACGATCTTCAGGCGGTGGATCCACTCGTCGCTGTCCGGCATCGCCTTGAAGCGGCGGATCGCGTCGTTGGGGAAGCGGGTGGTGATGGTGGTGTGAGCACCGTCACGCAGCAGCCGCAGCGCGATGTACATGCCGATCTTGGCGCGGCCGCCGGTGAGCAGGGCGCGCCGGCCGGTCAGGTCGGTGCGGGCGTCGCGGCGGGCCCGGTTCTCGGCGGCGCACTTCTGGCACAGCTGGTGGTAGAACGCGTCGACCTCGACGTACCGCGTCTTGCAGATGTAGCAGGAACGGGGCCGCTGGAGAATGCCCGCGATCTCGCCGCTGACGGAGGAGGACGGCAGCAGGCCCTGTGTCTCGTCGTCGATCCGCTCGGCCGAACCGGTCGCGGTGGCCTCGGTGACCGCCTTGTCGTGGGCGGTCTTGGCGGCCCGGCGTTCCTGGCGGCGGCGCTGCTTCACGGTGCGGTAGACACCGGCCGTGGCGCGGCGGACGGCGATGGCGTCCGGGTGGTCGACGTCGATGGTGTCGAGCTCTTCGAGGACGCTCAGGCAGACGGCCAGGCGCTCGGGGTCGATTCCCGGCCCGTACGCCTGGTTCTCTTCAGTCACCGTCATGGCCGTTGCCGTTCCTCGATCACTCGTATGCCACGTTTACTTTTCAAAAGCCGCACTTTACGTCAGCGGAGGGCCCCGCCGCCAAACGTCGGCGACGAGACGGTCATCGGGGTGGTCACCCGAGGCTGAGCAGCACGGTGGCGAGGACGGCGCCGAGGAGGCCTGCGGTACGGAGCGGGGTGAGGCGTTCCTTGAGGAGCAGCAGGCCTAGCAGCACCGGGATGGCCGGGTAGAGGGAGGCGAGGACGACCGCGACGGCGAGCAGTTGCTCGCGGGTGGCGAGCAGGTAGAGGGCGAGACCGAGGGCGGCGCCCGCGCCGGTGGCGGCCGAGCCGATCAGGAGGCGCGGCGGAAGGCGCAGCCGGTGGCCGGGCGACGGGCGCTGCGGCGCGGCCCGCCACGACGGGCCACAGGCCGCTGCCCGCGCCGGCCTGCGCGAGGCCGATGTACTGGACGGCGACTCCCGCACTGGCGATGAACCCGTCGAGCGCGGCGCGGCCGTCGGACCCCCCGCCGCCCGGGCCGGTGCTGCGTCCCGTACGCGAGACGAGCCGGAGCGCGGGCACGGTCACCGCGATTCCGGCCCAGGCGAGCGGCGACGGGCGGTCGCCCAGGAAGGCCACGCCGACGAGGACGGACAGGGCCACCCCGGTCACGGCGCTGACCGGCACGACGACGGTCATGGCGCCCCGGCTCAGGCCGCGGTTCAGGTACAGCATGGCGGCCGCGCTGCCGCCTCCCGAGAGGGCGCCCCACAGCAGGTCGGCGGCCTGCGTTCGCCCGGCCGGGACGAGCAGCGCGACGGCCACCGCCATGACCAGACCGCCCGCCTGGCCGATCACCGTGACGGAAGCGAAGTGGGCGCGCCGGGCGAGCATGCCGCCCGCGAAGTCGACGATCCCGTACACGACCGCCGACGCCAGAGCGAGGAGGGCTCCCATCCGCCGCGTGTGCCCGGGGGCGGGTCGGGTACTCCCGTGGCCGCGGCGGCAGGCCGATGGCGGAACAGCCGACTGCGTGCTGCCGGACGACGGACGCGCACGGTCTCGTAGGCGGCCGGGCCGGTGCCGTCGCAGGCCGCCTACCGGGGCGCCGAGCCGCCGGCACCCCTGGCGACCGTGACCGTGCCCGTGGTCGACCCGGTGGGGTGCGGCGTGGCGGGCGGGCCGGTCCTCCTCACCGCCGTGCCGCCGCCCTCGTCACAAGCGGACGCCGCCCGCCCGCAGGTAGGCGAGGGGGTCGATGTCGGAGCCGTACCCCGGTCCCGTACGCACCTCGAAGTGGAGATGCGGGCCGGTGCTGTTGCCGGTCGACCCCGAACGGGCGATCCGCTGCCCGCCGGTGACCCGCTGTCCTTCGCGGACGGTGAGCGCGGAGAGGTGCGCGTACTGGCTGTAGTTGCCGTCCTCGTGCCGGATGACGACCTGGTAGCCGTACGCACCGCCCCAGCCCGCGGAGACGACCCGGCCGGAGGCCACGGCCTTCACGGAGGTGCCGGTCGGAACCGGGAAGTCGACGCCGGTGTGGTAGCCACTGGACCAGGCGGAGCCGGCTTTGCGGTAGGCGGTGCTGGGGCCGGCGTCGACGGGCGCGCTGAAACCGGCGGTCCGCGGCTTGGGAGCCGCGGGCCTGGCGGCGGCCGGCTTGGCCGGGGCGGGCTTCGGGTTGGCGGGCTTGGCGGTCGCGGGCCTGGGCTTGGGCTTGGGCGGGGACGGCTTCGTGGCGGGCGGTTTCGGAGCCGCCGTGGCGGGCCTGGGGGCGGTCGTACGCAGCGTCAGTTTCTGACCCGGCATGATCAGGTCGGGGTCACTGCCGATGACCGTGCGGTTGTCGGCATACAGCCGTTGCCAGCCACCTCTGACCTTCTCCGCCTCCGCGATACCGGACAGGGAGTCGCCCCGGGCCACCGTGTAGCTCTCGCGCTTGCCGGGGACGGTGGTGGGGGTCGCGGGCGGTGTCTTGGTCCGGGGCTTGCTCGTCGGCTGCGCCTGCGGCGTCGCCTGCGGTGCGATGTCGGGCGCGTCGCCACCGCGGGCGAGGCCCGCCTTGACCGAGCAGGTGGGCCAGGCGCGCGGCCCCTGGCCCTTGAGCACCTTCTCGGCGATCACGATCTGCTGGTCCTTGGTGGCGAGGTCGGCACGCGGCGCGTAGCGCGTACCGCCGTACGCCTCCCAGGTCGACTGGGTGAACTGGAGCCCGCCGTAATGGCCGTTGCCGGTGTTGATCTTCCAGTTGTTGGTGGACTCGCAGGCCGCGACCTTCTCCCAGACGTCCACGGAGGCCGCGTGCGCCGAACCCGCCCCTATCAGTGGCAGCGCCATCCCGGCGCCGCTCGCCGTGACGGTGAGCGATGCCCGGTTGATCCGGCTCGGTTGATACCGGCGGTGTCGTCCGCGTACGGCCATGGGTCGGTCCCCCCTTGCACACGTCAGCAGCCGCCCAAGCTAGAGGCACTCGACAGGCCGTGACAAGGGGGCGCGTCGTTCGTCAAATGCCCGTTCGGCGCCCCCGGTTGGGGGTGCGCCGGTGAACGCCCTGCTCGCGCGGCGCGTATGGACGCGTACCCATACGCGCAACCCAGGAGTACACACAATGAGTGGCACTGCCCAGATCGGCGTGACCGGGCTCGCGGTCATGGGCCGCAACCTCGCGCGCAACATCGCCCGCAGCGGGTTCACGGTCGCCCTGCACAACCGGACGTTCGCCAGGACCGAGGCCCTGGTCGAGGAGTTCGGCGACGAGGGCGCGTTCGTCGCCGCGAAGGGCGCCGAGGAGTTCGTCGCCGCGCTGGAACGGCCGCGCCGTCTGATCGTCATGGTGAAGGCCGGCGAGCCGACGGACGCGGTGATCGAGGAGTTCGCGCCGCTGCTGGAGCCGGGGGACGTCATCGTCGACGGCGGCAACGCGCACTTCGCCGACACGAGGCGCCGCGAGAGCGCGCTGCGGGAGCGCGGGATCCACTTCGTCGGAGCGGGCGTCTCCGGCGGCGAGGAGGGCGCGCTGCACGGCCCGAGCATCATGCCGGGCGGGTCGGCCGAGGCGTACGAGTCCCTCCGCCCCCTGCTGGAGGCGATCGCCGCCAAGGCCCCGGACGGCACACCGTGCGTGGCCCACGTCGGCCCGGACGGCGCCGGCCATTTCGTGAAGATGGTGCACAACGGCATCGAGTACGCCGACATGCAGCTGATCGCGGAGGCCTACCACCTGCTGCGCGAGGTGGCGGGCTTCACTCCCGCGAAGATCGCCGAGACCTTCCGCGACTGGAACGCGGGGCGGCTCGGCTCGTACCTGATCGAGATCACGGCGGAGGTGCTCGCGCACACGGACGCGGCGACCGGGAAGCCGTTCGTCGACGTCGTCGCGGACCGGGCGGAGCAGAAGGGCACGGGCCGGTGGACGGTGCAGATCGCGCTGGACCTGGGGGTGCCGGTGTCGGGGATCGCGGAGGCGGTGTTCGCGCGTTCGCTGTCCGGGCACGCGGCGCTGCGCGAGGCGTCGCGGGACCTGCCGGGACCCGCGACGCGGCCGCTGGACGAGGCCGAGTCCGCGGGGTTCGCGGAGCGGGTGGAGCAGGCGCTGTACGCGTCGAAGATCGTCTCGTACACGCAGGGCTTCCATCAGATCCGGGCGGGCGGCAAGGCGTACGGGTGGGAGGTGGACCTGGCGGCGGTGGCGTCGTTGTGGCGGGCGGGCTGCATCATCCGGGCCGCGTTCCTCGACCGGATCCGGGGCGCGTACGCAGCCCGGCCGGACCTGGTGAGCCTGCTGGCCGACGCGGGGTTCGCGGAGGAGATCGGGGTGGCCCAGGACGACTGGCGCGCGGTGGTGGCCACCGCGGCACGTCGGGGCGTGCCGACGCCGGGGTTCTCGGCGGCGCTCGCGTACTACGACGCGCTGCGGGCGCCCCGGTTGCCCGCTGCCCTCACCCAGGGGCAGCGGGACTTCTTCGGGGCGCACACCTACCGGCGGACCGACCGGGAGGGTGTCTTCCACACGCTCTGGGGCGGTGACCGCTCGGAGGTGGGCGGCTGACGTCAGCCGGCGCTCGCCGGTCCCGGCTCCGGTTCCGGTCCGGGCACCGGGTCGGGGCCCGGCGGCTTGGGCACCGGGTCCGGGGCCGGCCCGGGCGGCGGCGGTCCCGGGTGCGGGGGCGGCGTCGGGGTCGGTACGGGGCCGGGCGCGGGACCCGGCTCGGGGCCCGGCGGACCCGGCTGCGGCAAGGGCGTCGGAGGCACCGGGTCCGGCGGGCCGGGCTGCGGCGTCGGCGCGGGCGGTACGGGGTCGGGGGGATACGGGTTCGGGCTGGTCATGGCGCGCTCCCTCGGCGGTCGGGCCGTGTACGTTCCACGTTCTCGCGCTGCGCGTTCCCCCGCGCGGTGGGATCACGCATCGGAGGTACGGCCGGTGCGCCCGTCAGCCGCGGGCGGCCGGAACGGCGTGCGGGCTCCGCTCGGTGTCGCTGCCGGGCACCGGCTCCGACGCGTCCGAACCGAGGTCCACGATCTTGTTGGCCGCGTCGACATGGACCACCCGCGGCACGAGCGAGCGGGCTTCGGCGTCGTCGACCTGGGCGTAACTGATCAGGATCACCAGGTCACCAGGGTGCACGAGGTGGGCGGCCGCGCCATTGATGCCGATGACCCCGGAGCCGCGCTCGCCCTCGATGACGTACGTCTCCAGACGGGCGCCGTTGTCGATGTCGACGATGTGCACGAGCTCACCCGGCAGCAGATCGGCCGCCTCCATGAGATCGGCGTCCACGGTGACCGATCCGACGTAGTGGAGGTCCGCCTGGGTCACGGTGGCCCGGTGAATCTTGGACTTGAACATGGTACGCATCATCGAGGTACTCCTGGACATAGGCTCCCTGCCTGCGTTTTTGCAGGTCAAGGGCGGTTTTCCTACCCTAACGAGTCGCATGTCCGGGCAGCAATCCCCTGGCTTTTCAGGACTCATGCTGACCACTTGCCGACTTTCCTGACCCATCATCAGGCGATTTCAGGAGGGCTTCGCCCGCTCTCCCGGCCCCACCCCGACGACGGCACAAGCGTACGCAGCACAGTCCGAACAGCACCCGTGATCAGCGTCACTCCGGCGGTCTGGGCGGCGGTCGGGACGTTTTCGCAGGTCAGACTACGTCTTTCTGGCCTTTCGGGTGAATCGGACTCTGCCCCTCTCGTACACCCGCCTGCCGAGGCCGTTCGGAATCCACCTGCCCGACGGGGGGAAGGACGAACCAGCACAGGATGACCTGCCCTCCCTGCGCCCGGCCCGCTCGACGGTAACCACCGGTGACCGGCCTGTGGCGACAGGTGCTGGCCCTCGGCGCCGCCGAACACGCGCACGCCCGCCGCACCGGTACCGAGCCGGTCACCGTCGAGGACGTCCGGCGCATCGCACTGACGGAGTTCTCCATGCTGCTCGACGACACCCAGGCCCGCGCCGCCCTCATCCAGCAGCGCGGTCCCGCAAGGTAACCAGGGTGGGGGCGGAGCGCTAGTACGACCATGACCGCGATGACCGTGCGGCCGGCCCCCGTGAAGCGGCCGAGCTTCGCTCGGACGAGCCGATCGCATTGTCGGGTCTTCGCCTCATCGTCGCGTTCGGCCTCGATGTTCTGCGTCCCCAGTGGATGCCTTCGCATCACTGGTCGGGCGTAGGGAACTGCCAGCAGGCAGGCCATCTTGGCCTCGTGCGTTCGGGTCTGCTTACAGGGTGTGCCGCTGGCTCATTGGTGCCGGTGCCGCCGCTCTTGAATCTTCTTCATCTGCTCCTCGAGGAGCTTGTTACGGCCCTGGGTTTTGCGTCGCGTCTGGCCGCTCCGCTCACCCTGTCCCTTGTGCCGCAGCTTCTCCGCCATGTCCCTGGCCCGCTGCCTCATTCCTTCTGCGCCCATCGCGGGTACCTCCTGACACCGATCTGGCTCTTTTCACCAGACTGGCACCTGAGCGGGAGGCCCCGCATCCGGAGAGGCCCTGACACCGCGATTCCGCCCTCTTGCCCCGTCAAGGGAAACCGCTGATGCCCGGCACCCGACCACACGGGATTGATCATTAGTGCTGACCGCCCCCGGAGTCGTCCTCGTGCCGGACATAGAGCGGCTGGAGCTGTTGCCAGTAATGGTCGAGGTGTCCGTCGGTTTCGCGCAGGTTCTGGTCGGCGGTGGGGTCGAGCATCGAGGCGTGAAGCTCTGCCAGCCGGTCGCCCTGCGGATCGGGTGAGGGAGCATGGCTGGCGGTGCGCGGCCAGGAGGCCTTGGCGGCGCTGGCCTGCCCGTAGCGCCGCCGGTGGCGGGACACTGACCACCAACGCGCCGCCAGAACCATGGCGGTCAACGCCGCCGCGGTAAGAGCGTGCAGGTCACGATGTGGGGCCACTGTCCCTTCCTCGGTCTTGAGCGGCCGTTTCGCCTCAGCCGGGCCAGGTGCCGCTCACGCGGTGCACGGTGGCGGCGCCGGCCCGGTCGGCGGCGGCCTTGACGACGGCGAAGATCACCCCCTGTACGGCTGGGGCGAGCAGGACTTCCTGCCAGCTGCGGTCCTCGGTGGCGTCGGGGGCGTCCTCATCGTGACCCGGTATCTTCCACGCCTGCTTGAACGCCGCTCCGGCGATCAAGCCGCTGGCAGCCCCGAGAGCCGGCCCCACGGGCTTGTAGGGCGATCTTGGAGGCTTTCACCGGCGCCCCCTATTGCGGCGCTTCCTGACCAGCATCAGGAGCACGAGGATGCCCACGGCCAGCAAGGGGCCGCGACGCTGGCGCGCGGCTTGCGTGACCTGACCGGCCTTCTCGCTGAGGCCCTCGGGTGTTGTTTCCTGAAGCTTGCTCGTCACCATCGCCGCGGCGTGGGTGATCTGGTCCTTTGCCTGGGCGGCCTTCTCGGCTACCGGGTCGGGAAGCTTGTCCTGCGCCACCCGCAGGGCTTCGGCCGCCTTGTCCTTAGCCTGCGCTGCCTTCTGCTGCACCTGCACCTTTGCCTCGGTCGTCTTCTGATGCACCTGGGCTTTTACGTCCGCCTTGCCGGCCAGAGCCTCCACGGTCTGTCCGAGCTGCTCGCGCGTGGCCTCCGCCTTCGTGCGCAGTTCCTCGGGTGTAGGAGTCTTGTCCTGGGACTGCGGCTTGTCACTCATCGGTGCGCTTTCTCCTTGATCTCGGCCACGTCGGCCTTGACACTGTCGATCGCCCGCTCGGGCGTGGGCGGGGTGGCCTGGGCGACCTGCTTCTTGGCGGTCAGGGCCAGGACCGCCGCGATCACCACGAGCGCGCCGCACACGATCAGGGCCGACGCCCACACCGTGAGTACCAGGGCCAGCGCGGCGATCCCCGTCGCGACCAGGGCCTGCAGCGCGAGAAACGCCACCATGCCCGCGCCGCCGAACAGCCCGCCGCCGATACCGAACCGCTTGCCCTTCTGGACCATCTCCGCCTGCGCCAGACGCATCTCGTCAGGCACCAGCTGCGACGCCTGCGTCACCAGTGCCCCAACAGAATCGTCCCTACCGCTTGACCCGGTGGAGGGCTCAACGGTGCTCATGGTCACTCACCCCCCTGCCCTGATCTACGCCCTTCCCGAGGGACTCCCTTTATGGACTGTCGTCAGTTCTGCTTGCCCGCGTCCCCGGTGACGTCCTGGATGGGGGCGTCGGCGTTGCGCTTGACTGAGTCGATGCCGTTCAGGCAGGCGCGGTGGCTTTCGTAGTGCTCGCTGGTGGCGATGACCTGGCTGTTCGTCGCGATCAGCACAAAGTGGTACCCCTTGCCGGGCTGGTGGCGGACCTCATAGCGCGCTGCCATCGCACATACCTCCGAGTTGTCGTGGGCGTGTCACCGCAGCGGTTACCCCGATGAGAACGAGCCATCCGGCCCGTCTTTATTGAGCGGCGTCTCACAGCAGGCGTCGCAGCAGCGACCTGGATGCTCGGCGGATCAGCCAGGCGCTGGCCATTCCGATCACGGCGCCCACTGCCACGTCGCTGGGACAGTGGGCCCCCGAGTGCACCCGCTCGGCCGAGACGGCCACCGTTGGCACCGCGTACGCGACGCCCACCGCGGGCAGGCGATGATGATGGCGGCGGTGAAGCCGACGGCAGCGGCGGTGTGCCCGGAGGGAAAGGAAGAGCTGTCCGGCCGGTCGTGAACATCCTCGTGCGGGATGAGGTCTTTTGGGGGCCTGCGCCGCTCGAAAAGCTGCTTGCACACCGCATTGGACACCAGCTCCGCCACCCCCATAATCGCCAGTGCCCCGATCGCGGCCTTCCCCTCCCGGTGGCCACCGGCGACGGCCACGGCTGCCGCTGCGGCGTGGGCCATGCGACGGGTGAGGCGACGATCGCCTTCCTTCAGAGCAGCCAAGCCGCTCATGAGTGGCAACTTCCCGACATCACGCTTCTCACGCACGAAGAGGTCCGTGCCGGTCGCCGGGCGAATGGTCCCACCGGTGACTCCTCGTCGCCGCAGCGCGGTGACCGGCGCCGCAGCATGGGAGGCGGCCGTTCTCCGTCGAGGCGGCGGTGGTCTTCCTCGGTCCATTTTGCGGTGTCACGCGGTTCGACGTACGGCTCCTCGGCCTCGGGGTGGCCGCCCTCGATGGCCCGCTGGCGGGCCATCTCCACGTCGAATTCCAGACCGAGCAGGACCGCGAGGTTGGTGATCCACAGCCACACCAGGAAGAGGATCACGTCGGCCAGGGCGCCGTAGGTCTTGTTGTAGGAGGCGAAGTTCGCCACGTAGAGGGCGAAGCCGGCGGAGGCGGAGGCGACCATCCACAGCAGCAGCGCCAGGAAGCTGCCCGGGTCACCCACTTGAACCCGCGGGCCCTGGCGTTGGGGGCGGCCCAGTACAGGATCGCGATCATGATCGTGACCAGCAGGACCAGGACCGGCCATCACGCGATGGACCACACCGTCATGGCGGTGTCCCCGACGCCGAGGGCGGAGCCCGCCCGCTGGGCGAGGGGGGCGGTGAACACCACGATGAGCGCGCTGACGACCGCCAGCACCATCAGGACCACGGTCAGCGCCAGGCGCAGCGGCAGAACCTTCCAGGCGGGGCGGCCTTCGGCCATGTCGTGGACGGCTTTGGAGGTGCGGATGAACGCCGCGATGTAGCCCGAGGCGGACCAGACCGCCAGTACCAGACCCACGATGGCCATGAGTGATCCGGTGCCGCCGTTGCCCTGGAGCTGCTGCACGGCGTTGGAGATGATGTCCCGGGCCGGTCCGGGGGCGAGTTTCTGGAGGTTGTCCATCACCTGCTGGGTGGCGGATTTACCGGCGACCCCCAGGAGAGATACCAGCACCAGCAGCGCGGGGAAGAGGGAGAGGACCCCGTAGTAGGTCAAAGCTGCGGTGCGGTCGGCGAGCTCGTCGTCCTTGAACTCTTTGACCGTGCGCTTCAGCACCGCCCACCACGACCGCTCAGGCATCGCGGTCGGCTCATCCGGCGCGTTGTGCTCCGCTTCCGGATCCGCCCCGACACGGTCTGCGCCCTGCTGACGGCCGGGTGCGCTGTTCCTGCGGTCCCGAGCGTTCGGAGGCGTGGCGGCCGGGATCGTTTCGGTGAGCCTCTGGTTCCGGTGTCCGTGCCATGCCAGATGGGCAACCGCGACCGGCGGGCCGAAAACATATTCCCTTTACATGCGCTTCCGCGTGTTTCGTCCCATAGGGATCGGTGAGCCGGAAAGGGAGCTCCATAAGGAAGCAGGAGGGTTGAAATGATCACTCGAGAGCAGATCCCGAGCGTGCTGGACCATCCGGTCTATGACATCGAAGGAAACAAGATCGGTGAAGCCAAGCACGTCTTCCTTGACGACGTCACGGGCCGTCCCGAGTGGGTCAGCGTCAAGACCGGCCTGCTGGGAACCAGCGAGTCGTTCGTCCCGATCAAGGACGCCAGCGTGGTGGAAGACCACCTTGAGGTCCCTTACGCCAAAGCCAAGATCAAGGACGCTCCGAACGTCGATGTCGATGCCGGTGGGCACCTGTCGGAGGACGAGGAGCACCGCCTCTACGAGTACTACGGCATCGACTGGGACGCGGCGTGGCAGCAGGCCAATGAGCCCGGCGAAGGCGGCTGGGCGCGCAGTGATACGTCCATGAAGCGCTCCGGCGACGACGCGATGACGCGCTCCGAGGAGCAGATGCACGTCGGCACCGAACGGCAGGAGGTCGGCCGGGCCCGCCTTCGCAAGTACGTGGTGACCGAAGAGGTCCAGCAGACCGTCCCCGTCCGGCACGAAGAGGTCCGCATCGAACGCGAGCCGGTCACCGACGCCAACGTGGACGACGCCATGTCCGGCCCGGAGATCTCGGAAGCCGAGCATGAGGTCACCCTCCACGCCGAACGCCCGGTCGTCGAGACCGAGGCGGTCCCGGTGGAGCGAGTACGTCTGGACGCTGAAGAGCACGTCGAGGAAGAGACAGTGCGCGGACAGGTCCGCAAGGAGCGCATCGAAGCCGACACGCCCGACAGCGACACCGACCGCTGACAAGGCGGTTCCGTTCCGCACCCGCAGAATGAAGCGAGCAGCCGAATCCCATGAAATCCCTGCCGCGTGCCACACCCCCTGTTGAACGAGGCGAATGCATGGCCAGGGTCAAACAGCCGCTCACCGACGACAGCATCAAGGTCCGCCGGCTCAGCCACTACCAGTTCAGCTGAGTCGCCGGCGAACCCGGAGTGCCCGGCGCCTTCACCCTCCAGCACGTCCTGGACGAAGGCGCCTGGGAGGAAGTACTGACCGTCGACGCCAGCGACGCCGACGTTCGCAGGGCCTGCTGGAAAACATCGAAACCGTCAACTACGACGTCTCCCGGCGCACCCTGATGTTCGGCGTCACCCCCACCGGCAGCTGAACCCAGCCCGCCACACCGGTCGTCCGCCCCGCTGCCAGCCCTCATAAGGAACCGGCAGCGGGGCGACCGCGTGCAGACGACCACAGACGGCTGCACTGGTTCCATCGGCTGCAGAAACCGCTCCTGCCGTCGGGCACCGTGCACGAGTCACGGAATACGCGCAGGCGACACGGCCCGCCGGCCCGGGAGTCAACCCCGGACCAGCGAGCGACACCGGGGCGATCCGGAGTACTTGCCTGGACCGCTTGTCCTTCACGAGTACTACGCGCCTCGCCGGGCACGCGGACCGTAGGTTCCCGAAAGACTCGGGCAGTAAGAGGAGGAGTTGTTGTGTCATTCCTGTGGGCCATCATCGCGGGACTCATCATCGGCCTGCTGGCCAAGCTTGTTCTGCCGGGTCGTCAGCCCATTCCCCTCTGGCTGACCGTCCTCCTCGGTATCGTCGGCGCTGTTGCTGGCAATGCGCTCGCCAGCGGATTCGGCGTGCGTGACACCGGCGGCATCGACTGGATCCGGCACATTTTCCAGATCGGCATCGCTGCCGTCCTGATCGCTTTCGTCACTCCGCTGTGGGCCCGACGACACGCTTGATTCACTGCGCGCGCCTGCTCTGCCGACCGCATTCCGGACCGACTGGGCACCTTCGTTGCACAGCGGCCAGGGCACCTGGACACGGCCGAGAGACCGCAGTCGCGGAGCAGGGAAAGCGCGAATGGTTCGTGCCGCGAGTAGGGGCACCGACCGCAGCGTAGGACGGCACACCGGCACTATTACTGGAGGTATCTCATGGGCAAGCTGGGCGATATGGCGAACAAGGCCAAGGAGATGGCCAAGAGTCACCCGGATCAGGCCGACAAGGGCGTCGAGAGGGCCGAACGCGCCGTCGATGAACGTACCGGGGACAAGTACGACGCCCAGACCGACAAGGCCACAGACACGGTCCGTCGCTCCTACGGAGGCAGCAGCACAGGCGACCACTGAGCGGCTCGGCTGAAGTCCCCGGCGATCACCCTTCGCCGGGGACCCAGCCTGAAGTGACAAACCTGTGTTTCCTCAGCACCTCAACCCATCTCTCGCTGCCGCCCGAACACTCCCGTATTTGCCGGAGGACCTCCGCAGAGGGGGCTGAATCTCGGAAGAGTCCGGCAGGCAGCAGCACCGCGATACTGTCGCGGTGGGCGTGGGTGTCAGGCCATCGTCCTGGCAGGAGTACGGGCGGCGTCAAGGATGTCGTCCAGCGGCAGCCCCAAGGCCGCGGCGATCTCGGCCAGTTCCTGCTCGGTGGGGGAAACAGGGCCCTGAGCGCCGTCTTGGACAAAGACCCGGATACGCGGGGTTCGAATACCGGTCCGCTCCGCGAGAGCCTGTGCGGTCAGGTGACGGCGGCGCATGGTTACTTGCAGAAGTTCTCCAAGGTCGGCCATACAACCCGCCTGCCCTGACCGACCGTCGTCATACGTCAGGGAACTCTCCAACGGGAGCGTGGCCGCTACTCCAGGCCCTCGTGCGCGCAGCATGCAAACGCGTGAGCTAATCAGCAGCCGCTCGGCCGCCATCCGGTCCGGATCCACCTGCGTCGGATCTGAGACGGGGGCAAACCTGAACGGCGGTGTTTCCCCGCGCCCGTCGGGGGTACGGGGAGATGCATCGGTGTCTGCCGGAAGGAATCCCGCGTGGCCGCCCTTGTCCTGTTGTTGCCTGCGTTCATGCTCGGCCTGCTGATCCCCTTACTGATCGTTTCAAAATGACGTTTGGACTCATCTCAAGCAGATGATGCTGCAGGCGAGTTGGAACAGGTTGAGGTGGATGTCCGCGCGTACGGATGACGCTCGCTCGCGCCGTGCCCGCGCTGATCGACCGCGACGACTCGATACCGGGCAATCAGCCGCGAGGCCACCACCTCCCGCTCACCCGCATGACCGGCCAAGCCGTGCAGCAGCACGACCGGATCCCCCGGCCCGCCCCGGCCCCGGCAGACAAGCCGAGCCTCGTCACGCACCACCACACGCTCGGACCACACCACGACCGCCCCCAGGAATCGTCTCGCCCCGATCATGCCCTGACAGCCACGAGCCGCGCTCAAGGCCGCCCTTCTCGAAGGCGCGTCGGCATGAAACACCGGCCACGTCCGCGGCGACGGTGCCCTCCGGCCGCAGCGGGGAGACTGCCACTGTCAGACCCAGGTGGCAGCATCACCGAAGTGAACGCCCTGAGGCGTCCTCAACTCACCTCCGTCGCGAACGAAGAGGAGCATTCCCCTTGCGACTGCATCGCGTAGCGCCCGGCATCGCCGCGGGCATCCTTGCCCCGGCCCTCCTGCTCGTCACCCCGTCCTTCGCGGCCACGGCGGCACCGACCGCGGTGACGGTGCCCGCGGTGTCCTCGTCCGCGGACGAGCCGGACGCCGACGACCTGAGGGTGGCCATAGTCCGGCTCCTCGCCGACCCGGACAGCGGCCGGCGTGTGACACGAGAAGCCAACGCCCTCCTGGACGCCAACGACCCCGAGGCGATGCGCGCCTGGCTGGAGACCGGCTACCGCATCGCCCAGGCCGAGGACGACCGCGTCGCCATCGCCCGCATTCTCGCCGATTCGTCCATCAGCCCGGCCCTGCGCGCGGCAGCCAACGCCGCCCTGGACGACAACACCCCCGAAGCACTGCGCCACTTCCTGGAAGTCGGCAGGTACCAGGTCGCCTGACCGGCACGGCGCCGCACCACAGCGCGTCGCCCGGGTGGCACCCCCTGCCGCACGCCCGGTCGCCGGAACGCCGAGAATCCGGGGGGCCGCCTGCACCTCTGTGTGCCGGCCTCCCCGCCCGGCAGGCCCTGTGTCGGCTCGGCGGCCTCCGCAGAGCCCTGTGGTCTCGCCGCCCGGTGCGGCAGGGGCCACTGACACCTCCGACAGCAGAAAGCACATTCTTCGATGACCACACAACCCCTATGCACCGAGCGCAGCGGTCCGCAGACCGCTTCCGTCGTGACCGACCTGCCGTTCAAGCCTCAGCTCGTCAAAGCGGTGTTCAGGGACGTGACTTCGTTGCACGTCTCCCGGTCGGCCGCGTGGGCCGCCGCGTCGGTGACGCGGACCGTGCTGACGGAGATCATCGAGGGCGCGAGAAGCGCGGCGGCCGAGGAGGTCAGGAAGAGGCTGATTCCCAAGGACCTCATCTCGGCGATCGACCGGAACATCGAGGTGGAGGTGGGATCGGCGTGGTACCTGCACAGCCCGACCTTCCACGGCCTGATGGGCGAGGTGCGCAACGCCGATGGTGCGCTCGTGTCTCTTCGTGAGCGCCGCGGGGCACGTACACCGAGTGGTGTGGCTGGCGCCCACCGGTTCGAGGCCGGGGTGAGAAGGCTGCTGAAGAGCCGGGGGGTGAGGGCGGTCCCGGCGATGGTCCGCGACCTGGACGGAATCGCGAGCGTGTTCCTGACGGCCCTGGCCCGGGACGCGGCCAAGGTCGTCCGCGAGGGCGGGGTCAAGCGGTTCGGGACGGTCAGTCTGGTGGTGCCGGGCGAGGCAGCCCCGGCCCCGCCGCCGCTCAACGACACCCTCCTCGCCCTGTCCACCCGCCGCGGGGACGGGCGGACTGTTGGCGGGGACGACGTCCTGGCCGCCGTCACGATGCAGCTGTTCGGCGATCTCAGACAACGCACCATCACCGAGGCAGCCGAGATGACACGGAACACGTCGGCCAACTGATCGGGCCCGCCCCCGCGCTCTGCCCACTGCGCACGGTTCCCACGTGGACGCGGCTCCCGGAATCTGCCGCCCGCATTCGGCTCCGGTCGGCTCGCGATAACGGGCTCGTCGCATGGGCGCGGGCCAGCCGCAGGCACCCCACGGGGAAGACCTCCCTTACTGATCAGTTCAGAATGAGTTCTGGTTCAGGGGCTTGGCAGTCGGGCTGGTGGGCGGCAGAGTTCTACAGGTGGCGGTTGATCTTGTGCCTGATGACCTGTGGGATCGCGTGGCCCCGCTGCTCCCTCCTCGCCCGCCGCGGCGTCGGCGGTATCCAGGCCGCCTACCAGCGGATGACCGCGCGGCTCTGCGTGGGATTGTCTACGTCCTACGCACGGACGTGACCTGGGCGGACGTGCCGACCGAGACGATCGGCTGCAGCGGGGTGACGTGCTGGCGACGTCTGCGGGACTGGACGGAGGCCGGAGTCTGGCCCCGCCTGCACGCCATCCTCCTCGCGGAACTTCGCACGGCAGATCTGCTGGGCATCGACGACTCCGCGATCGACGGCTCGCACGTCAGGGCCCTCAAAGGGGGGCTCACACCGGACCGCCTGCCCCTCAGGACGGCCCGGCAATCCGGGAGGGCCAAGCAGCCGGGCGGCGCTGACGGGCTGCGTAAGCACCAAAGGCACAAGGCCACTTCCGTGTCCTCGGCGGGGCCCAGCGCACCGCAGCACCGGCCGTAGCCAGCACTGCGGTGACGGGGGCTCCGATCCGCCCGTTTCCCTTGGGACCCGACCGGTCAGCGGTCCTGACGGAGACGACGACGTTCTTGTCGGTGTCGCGGGTGAGGAAGATCCCTGAACCGGCGGGTGTGGTCATAGGGCAACTCAGTGCCGACGCCGAGATCCTTGGGGTCACCCGTTGTCGTTGCGAGGTTGAGCTGCGCGGGCACTGGTTCGTCGCTGCCGATCGAGTCGGCCTGAGCCGCGCGTAGGCGGTGCCGTCGTCGCGGTCAGGGCGACCACGATGGTCTTGCGGTTGTCGGCCCCTCACCCGTTGACCGCGCCCTCCCCGGCTCCAAGCACCACCTGATCGTCGACCGACACGGAACCCCGCTCGCCGTCACCGGCGGCAACCGGCACGACGTCACCCAGTCAACGGTTCTCACGCGGGCTGTCCCACCACATCGGTGATCACAGCCGGTCGAGTTGGATCTCGCGCGCATCGACATTCGCACGCGGCGGGGACGAAGCCGAGTCCGGATCGCGGATCACGCGGGCTGCGCTTACACTGAGTAACAAAGAGGTCGTCGCGACTTGCGGATCCATCGGACCCACCGGACTCACCGTGCGTCATCAGCGGCTGTTCGTCCCAACGATGTTCGCCCTGTTCCTTGTGATGCTGACCGCGACCACCGCGTCAGCACAGGGCGAGGAGGTCCCGCACGGCCCGGGCTTCGGTGCGCGCGCCCTGCAGGCGCTGCTCGACGGCATCCAGTTCGGCGTCATCATCGCGATCACCGCGGTGGGACTGTCGCTGATCTTCGGCACCATCCACCTGATCAACTTCGCGCACGGTGAACTCGTCACCATCGGCGCCACCTTCGCGTTCTTCCTCAATGCTTCCCCTTCCGGCCCTGGGTGGCAGCTCATCCCCGCAGCCCTCGCCGCCGTCGTCTTCGGTGCCCTGCTGGGCGGGGCCATCGAACGCGGCGTCTGGCGGCCCTTGCGGGCGCGTGGCACCGGGCTGATCAACCTGTTCATCGTGACCATCGGACTGTCGCTGCTGCTGCGGCACGTCGTGCTCGTGCTGTACGGAACGAGGCCGGGCTCGTACGCCCAGTACGACATCCAGAGTGTGATCGACCTCGGGCCGGTCGGCATCACCCCGCGGGATCTCACGGTCACCCTGCTGTCAGTGCTGGTACTGCTCGGCGTCGCCGCGCTACTGCAGAAGACACGGATCGGCACGGCCATCCGCGCCGTCTCCGTCAACCGCGATCTCGCCGAGGCCTCCGGCATCAATGTGCAGCGGGTGGTACTGGTCGTGTGGATGCTCGGCGGTGCGCTGGCCGCACTCGGCGGGGTCTTCTTCGGCCTGGTCGAGATCGTCACCTGGGACATGGGCTTCAAGCTGCTGCTGCTCATGTTCGCCGGGATCATCCTCGGAGGGCTGGGCTCCGCCTACGGTGCGATGGTCGGCAGCCTCGTCATCGGCATCGTCGCCCAGATGTCCACCCTGTGGTTCCCTGTCGATCTCCAGTACGCCTGGGCGCTGCTGGCACTCATCGTCGTCCTCCTCGTACGGCCGCAGGGCATCCTCGGCCGCCGGGAACGCGTCGGGTGAGGGAGGGCGGGTTCTGCCATGGACTTCTCGGTCATCTTCTCCGACGCCCTGCGTTCCGGGATCGGTCCGATCGCCGCCATCTACGCGCTCGCCGCGATGGGTCTGAACCTGCACTTCGGCTACACCGGGCTACTGAACTTCGGCCAGGTCGGCTTCATGCTGGTCGGCGGCTACGGGCTCGCGATCACGGTGGCGACCTGGGGCGGTTCGATGTGGCTCGGGATCCTGGTCGGCCTGGCCTCCGCGGTCGTCCTCGCCCTGCTGCTCGGCCTGCCCACCCTGCGGCTGCGCGCCGACTATCTCGCGATCACGACGATCGCCGCCGGGGAGACACTACGGCTGTTCTACCGGTCCAGCTGGGCCGAGCCGACCACCGGTGGCGTGTTCGGACTGCAGCGGTTCGCCAACGACTTCTACGACATCAGTCCGATCCCGCGCGGCACCTACGGCTTCTGGCTGGTGGAGTTCAACGCCCGGGACCTGTGGGTGATGATCGTCGGATGGGCCCTGGTGGTCGTGGTCGGTGTGCTGCTCGCCCTGCTGATGCACAGCCCGTGGGGCCGCGTCATCCGCTCCATCCGAGACGACGAGGTGGCGGCGCGCAGCCTCGGCAAGAACGTCTACGCGTACAAGATGACGAGCCTGGTGCTGGGCGGCGTGATCGGTGCGGTGGCGGGCATGCTGCAGGCGATCCAGGTGCAGTCGGTGAACCCGGACAGCTTCGACCCGGGCGTCACCTTCTTCCTCTACGCCCTGCTCGTGCTGGGCGGAGCCGGGCGGATCCTGGGACCGGTCGTCGGCGCGGTCCTGTTCTGGTTCGTACTGACCTTCCTCGACAGCGCGCTGCGGCAGGCCATCGACGCGGGCTACATCTCGCCGGAGGTGATCAGTACGTCGGAGATCGGCGCGGTGCGTTTCGCCCTGGTCGGGCTCGCCCTGATCCTGTTGATCGCGTTCCGGCCGCAGGGCATCCTCGGCAGCCGGAAGGAGATGTTGCTCAGTGGTCGCCCATAGGCCCGCCGACGGCCCTCCCGCCGGCTCGGCGCGTCTCGCCGGGGTCGCACCCGAGCCCGGGGTGCGCAAGCCCGACCCGCTGCTCGTCGTGGACGAGGTGACCCGCGCCTTCGGCGGGCTCGTCGCCGTGCAGGTCGACCATCTGGAGGTGCAGCGCGGAGCCATCACGGCTCTCATCGGACCCAACGGTGCCGGAAAGACGACGCTGTTCAATGTGGTGAGCGGATTCGACAGGGCCGACAGCGGCCGGTGGTCGTTCGACGGGCAGCCGATCAACGGCCGCCCTCCGCACCGGATGGCGCGGCGCGGAATGGTCCGTACGTTCCAGCTCACCCGGACGCTCGCCCGCCTCACCGTGCTGGAGAACCTGAAGCTCGCCGCGACCGGGCAGCTCGGCGAGCGCCTGCTGCCCGCACTGCTGCCACCGCTGTGGCGCCGACAGGAACGGGAGATCGAGCAGCGTGCCGATGAGCTGCTGGAGCGGTTCCAGCTCGGGAAACTGCGCGACGACCACGCGGGGACGCTCTCCGGCGGGCAGCGCAAACTGCTGGAGCTGGCGCGTGCCCTGATGGCCCGGCCGTTGATGGTCCTCCTCGACGAGCCGATGGCCGGGGTGAACCCCGCACTGACCCAGTCGCTGCTCGGACACATCACCCAGCTGCGGGACGAGGGGCTGACCGTGTGCTTCATCGAGCACGACATGGATGTGGTGATGGGCATCAGCGACTGGGTGGCCGTCATGGCCGACGGCCGTCTGGTGGCCGAGGGCCAGCCGCACACGATCGGCCGGAACCCCGCCGTCGTGGACGCCTACCTGGGCAAGCGGCACGACGAACCGGAAGCGACCGGGGAGAATCCGGAGGAGTGATCATGCCGGAGAACGAGCGGCGAGGACCCGTGCTGGCGGCCGAGGAGATCGTCGCCGGGTACCTGCCGGGCGTCGACGTCCTGCGTGGCTGCAGCATCGAGGTGCGGCCCGGCGAGCTGGTCGGTGTGATCGGGCCCAACGGGGCCGGCAAGTCGACCCTGGCCAAGGCGCTGTTCGGCCTGCTGCGCGTGCGTGGCGGGACCGTACACCTGCACGGCGACGAGGTCACCAACCGGCCGGCCCACGAGCTGGTCCACCGGGGCGTGGGATACGTACCGCAGCTGCAGAACGTCTTTCCCGAGCTGACCGTCGAGGAGAACCTGCGGATGGGCATGTATCTGCGGCCGGGCGGTTACACGGACCGGGTCGCCGTGGTGGAGGAGCTGTTCCCCGTGCTGGCCGCCCGCCGGAGGCAGAAGGCCGGTTCGATGTCCGGCGGCGAGCGGCAGATGCTCGCGATGGCACGCGCGCTCATGATGGAGCCGCATGTGCTGCTGCTCGACGAGCCGTCCGCCGGGCTGTCCCCGCGCTACCAGGACCAGGTGTTCGACCGGGTCAAGGAGATCAACGGCGCGGGCGTCGCCGTGCTCATGGTCGAGCAGAACGCCCGCAGGTGCCTGCAGATCTGCGACCGTGGATACGTCCTCGACCAGGGCCGCAACGCGTACACCGGCGCCGGCCTGGATCTGCTGCACGACGAGAAGGTGATCGAGCTCTATCTCGGCACCCTCGCCCGCGTCCGCTGAATGTTCAACCGTTGAGTCTTTGAGCCGTTGACGTCGTACGTCACTCCTGGCCCTTGCTCACCTCCGTGCGCACGGTCTGCAGCTGGCCCTTGGCGTCGTACCCGTACACCTCGATCGTCGCCTCACCGGGTTCACCGGCCTCGGTGAAGTCCAGCGGACCGCTCACGCCGTCGTAGTCGATGTCCTTGCCGTCCGCGAGCAGCTTCTTGCACGCAGCGAACGTGTTGCACTTCTCGCCGTCCTTGGTGACCCCGACCATCTCCTTGACGAATTTCTCCGGGTCGTCCGACTTCGCCTTCTCCGCGGCGAGCGCGACGGTCGTGACGCAGTCGAACTTCTGCGGAGCGAACTGCAGCACCTTCAGATCGGGCGCGAACGCCTTCAGCGCCTTCACAAACTGCGGGTTGGACGTGGAGGCCGGTGCCGTCCCCTTCATCCCGGCGATCGTGGCAGGCTTGCCCGGCGCGACCAGGGAGCCCAATTCCTCACTGCGCAGCCCGTCGGTGCCGTAAAGGCCGACCTGCTTGGGGCCGAGCCCTGCCTCGACCAGACCCTGGAGGATCTGCGTGCCCTCCTCGAACGCGATCACCACGACGGCGTCCGGATTGGCGTTCTTGATCTTCTGCACGACCTGGTCGAAGTTCGTCGCCCTCGGGTCGTACGTCTCGGCGACGGCCACATTCGTTCCGCCGTCCTCCAGAGCCTTCCTGGTGGAATCCAGCAGGCCGCGCCCGTAGTCGTCAGCCCGTGCGACCATGGCGACCCGGTCCTTGTTGTCCTCCTGGATGACCTTGGCGAGGATGGGCCCCTGGAGCGCGTCGCTCGGTGCGGTACGGAAGTAGAACCCGCCGTCCTCGTAGTCGGTGAAGGTGGGTGCAGTGTTCGACCCGGAGCACTGGACCACACCGGCTCCGGTCACCCGGTCGATGAACGCCAGCGACATACCGGATGCCGCGGCACCGATGATCGCATCGACCCCCGCAGCCATGACCCGATCCGCCGACTGTGCCGCAACGGCCTCCTGACCTGCCTCGTCGGAGGTCACTACGGCCGGTATCGGCTTGCCAAGAACGCCACCCGCGTCATTGATCGTCTTGATCGCGAACTTCGTCGACTGGATCATCGGCGGCCCGAGGTGGGCCAGCTGTCCCGTCTCCGGCAGGACATAGCCGAGCTTGAGCACGCCGTCCTCCGCGCGGGTCGGAGCCGCCGGAGCCACGGACCCGGCACTGGTAGTAGTGCCGACAGCCGTGGCGAGAAGGACCGCAGCGCTCGCGAAGATTACGGACCGCCGTATCGGCGCTTTCATGCCCGCCTCCTCTCATAAGAGGCCGGCGGAGGGCGACAGGCCAGCCTTCCGCCCGCCTTCTGTAATGAGGGTAAAACGTTCGAGCCTTGTCTGGGGCCGCGATCAGGCGGGCGGATCAGGCGGGCATATCCGGTGGACGGATCGGGCGGGCTGGAGCAGGCCCTACAGGTCCTTGAAGATCACCACCGTCACGTACGGCTCGTGCACCCCGTACCGAAGCCGACGCCGCATGGCCGGACCACGACCGGCGCGAACCGTCCCCAGGGTCCATGTCCTCGACCAGTTCGAAGCGGGACGGGGCACTGGCGGCACCGAGGCGTGAAAGCAGTAGCTCGCGAGTTCGTCTGATGTGACAACGTCTCGGAGGTTGCCGGTTGCGGCTTCCATCAGCGTTCATCTGCTTCAGGCAGCGGATCACGGTGGACCTGCTGTAGCCGTAGGGGGCGATCATCGCGGCGATCTGGCGGCGCCCGATCGTCATGGAGACGTCGTGCACGGCCCGGTAGGACCCGTACCAGATGTCCAAACAGAAACTTGGACGGCCGGGTCGTCCAGGGAGCACGGGCCAGCCGTTGCGTCGACCCGAAGCCGATGAGATGCTCCGGGAGTCGCCCTCGGTGAGCGGAAGCTCTCGCTGGGAGACCGCGCCACGCGCGGCCGAATCCGTGCTCTACACGGCCGCGTGCTCCCCACCATGGTCACGCGCCGCAACGCCACCTGGGCAGAGGTGGACCTCCCGCAAACAAGGTGGGCTCGACCGGACGGTGGTTCGGTCCTGACCTGCCGGTCGGTAGCTACCAGCCCCTGAAGAAGTGGGGGCTGCCGCCGGGTCGACCCGCAGGACAGCGCGACTTCGGGTACACGGTGCTACCCCGATCATGAGCAGGGTCAGGGCCTGGCCGGGACATGAACCGACGCCCTGGCGCCGTCGGCTGCATGTGGACCTTCGCCGCCCTGCGCTCCACGAAACCTTCTCCCGCCCGTCGCTGGGCCTGTGCCGACCGCCCCAGCGACGCTCTGAGGAAGCCCAGAAGCGGCTTTCAACGGGTGAGAGCGGCCAGACTGTTGAGTGCTGTGTCGATCTCTGCTGGAGTGTTGATGACGGCAGTGCCGATGCGGGTGTAGGTCGAGGTGGACAGCCGCACGCGGTGGACGGCGGCGTGGTCGACGACCTGCTGATGGGTGTGACCTGCCACGCTGAAACAGGTGATACCCGCTGACAGTTTCGGGTCGGCAGGAGTGTGCACGGTGACCCCGCGGATGCGGCTCAGTCCTTGCTTCACCCGGGTCGACAGCTGTGTGATCCGGTTGGCGACGCGTGATCGACCCAGCTGCTCATGCAGCGCCACCGCCACCGGCAGGGCGAAGGCGTGCTCGAACGCCAGAAACCCGCCGGGCGACAGGGACGCTGCTCCCCCGCCCCTGATGAAGCTCACGAACGTGGGCCGCAGCTGCTCGAGGGCGTCCGGCGCCACCCAGACGAGCCCCGTTCCCCTTGGACCGAACAGCCATTTGTGCGTTCCGGCGATCACCACGTCCGCGCCCAGGCCGGCGGCATCCTCGTCGACTGCCGCCAGCCCGTGCACGCCGTCGACGACCAGCAGGCACCGGTCGGCAGGACTGCGCCCTTCATTGGCCCGGCGCACCACCTCGGCCACCGCACGCACCGGCATCCGAATCCCCGTGCTGGACTGCACCCAGGTGATCCCCACAACCCTGGTGTTCGGGCGGATCGCCTCGCCGACTGCCACTGCGATGCCGTCCGCCGTCGCGGTGGCCGGATCGGCGAACCAGGAGACCAGCCGCACCCTGTTGCCATGCTTTTCGGCGGCCAACCGGGCGGCGGTGCGATGGGAGATGTGGTCGTGCTCCGTCAACAGGAACTCTTGTCCCGGGCGGGTCACGACGCCGTTGTAGACGACACCCAGGCCGATACTCGTGCTGGCCGTCATCGCGATGTCCTCGGCCCGGCCACCCAGATAGGCCGCGAGCGCCTGGCGTACCCGGGGCCATCCGGTCGGACCGTCGGGCAGCGCCAACCCCGTGGGCACCGAGAGAGGATTGGCGTCGACCTGTGCGCTCAGATGATCCACCGCATCCCGCACCACCTTCGGATGCGAGGCCAGGTAGAACAACGCGAGGTTCACCCATTCCGGCTCCAGACGAAACTGCGCCCGCAAGGCATCCCAGTCCACGCGCCCGTCGACAGTAGTGACTTGCCGCTCCCGTGGTGTGTTCACCCTTGCCGCACCGGAGCTGGGCACGAGGGTGACCGCCACCGCTCCCGCAGATCTCGCCAGCAGACCGCGCCGACTCGTCATCGACATCCAGCACCCCTTTGCACCACGACCGCCGGAGCGGTGGCGGAATAGCTGTCGGCGCCCTTCTGGTAACGAGGTTAGCGAGGTGGCCGCGGGTGCCGTCAGCACAGTCACCCAAACGGCCTCAGTCGGTGAAGCGATGTCAAGTCGGGCATGGCGAGGCTTGTCGAGCATCTGGTGCCCCCCGTTACCTTTTTCGTGGCTCCGCAATGGGGCCTCCGGCCTTCGGGTCCGGCATGACTTCCCCCCTTGTTGTTCATGATCCGGGGGGTGGTGTCACCGGGTCCGGAGGCATCGACGGACCGCTGATGAGGGGCTTGAGCACCGGCTTCACCCAAGGCCGGAAGAGCTCTCCGTAACGTGGATGTGGCAGCTCGGTGCCCAGGCAAGGCCGGACGTGAACGTGATGGAGGGGCCTGCACGTGATCGACACCGGAGACATCGACGTCTTCCTCGGCCTGGACGTCGGCAAGGGCGAACACCACGCCACCGCCGTCACCCCGGCCGGCAAGAAAGCCTTCGACAAGCGCCTGCCCAACACCGAACCCAAGCTCCGCGAGCTGTTCGCAAAACTCCAGACCAAGCACGGAACGGCGCTGGTCGTGGTCGACCAGCCGGCCTCGATCGGCGCCCTGCCGCTGGCCGTGGCCCGGGACATGGGCTGCCCGGTCGCCTACCTGCCGGGCCTCACGATGCGGCGGATCGCCGACCTCTACCCGGGTGAGGCCAAGACGGACGCGAAGGACGCGTTCATTTCATCGCCGACGCGGCCCGAGCGATGCCACATACGCTGCGGGCGATCGACGGCGAGGACGAGACGATCGCCGAGCTGGAGATGATCGTCGGCTTCGACGACGACCTGGCTGGCGAGGCGACCCGGGTCGCGAACCGGCTGCATGGCCTGCTGACCCAGATCCACCCGACGCTGGAACGGGTGCTGGGGCCGCGGTTGCAGCACCCGGCCGTCCTGACGCTGCTGGAACGGTTCGGGTCACCGGCCCAGATCCGCAAGGCGGGGAGCCGGCGGCTGGTCACGCTGCTGCGGCCGAAGGCACCGAGGATGGCCGAGCGTCTGGTCGAGGACATCTTCGCCGCGCTGGACGAGCAGACCGTGACCGTTCCGGGGACCGAGGCGGCCGCGCTGATCGTCCCGAGCCTGGCCGCCTCCCTGGCGGCCGTGCTCGACCAGCGCAAGCTGCTGGCCGGGCGGATCGAGGAACTGCTGGAGGCCCACCCTCTTTCGAAGGTCCTGACGTCGATGCCAGGAGTCGGCGTCAGGACCGGAGCGCGGATCCTGATTGAGGTCGGCGACGGCAGGACCTTCCCGACCGCCGGCCACCTCGCCGCCTACGCCGGTCTCGCCCCGGCCACCCGGAGCTCGGGCTCCTCGATCCGCGGCGAACAGCCCTCCAGGAGAGGAAACAAGCAGCTCAAAAGGGCTTTCTTCCTCTCCGCGTTCGCCGCCCTGGGCGACCCCGCGTCCCGGGCCTACTACGACAAGAAGATCGCCCAGGGCAAGCACCACACCCAGGCCCTGCTCTGCCTCGCCCGACGCCGGGCCGACGTCCTGTTCGCGATGCTCCGTGACGGAACCTTCTATGAACCGCAGTCGTCGGCCGCAGTCACCTGACCTGCGGGTCTGCGAGGAGGACGACTCGATCGGCCTCGACATCGAAGCCGAGCACTGGATGGCCATGGTCGCCTTCCGGGTCCATCAGCACGGGCTTGTTCAGCCGCCTTCCGATCTCCCGGAGGAAGCCGCAGAACACATCAAGTCGCTCCTGGCCCTGCAACTCCCGCAGGTCGACGTCGAAGTCGACTTCGTCGTCGGCACAGAACCGGAAGATCGCCAGCACATCGGCCGTCGGCCAGACCCGCAGGTTCGGGCACTCGGCGTCCGCCGGGCGGGACAGCACGACCTCCGCCCGGGGCACCGGAAGCACCGCTTCTCCCTCGGAGTACTGGCACTTCCAGCCCTTCTCCGCGACCAGGTCGAGGACCGCCTGCCAGTCCTGCACCGAGGCATTCGGGACACGCATGTCCGGCAACGACCCCATCAAGTCCGGGTCGAAGAAGCACTTCACGTCATCCCACAACAGATCAGCCACCCGGCCATGCTGCCCGCCTCACCGACCCAGCGCACCCCCGTTTCCCTTGACCAAAGACATAGGGGCACCCCCCCCCGGCAGCGCGGGCCGGCCATCCGGACGCGGATGAACGTCTGAGCTGTCTGGTGGCCAATGCGGTCACGTCGGTAAGTCGACGAGACCGAGGTGACATCACGCCTCGAAGATGCGTCGGGACAGCCGTTTCTGTGATGCCCGGCGGAAAGGCCCCCATGGCGCTACACGATGACGCGATCACGACCAGTGCACCGGCCGCTGAGCTGCCTTCCGGCACACCACCGGTCGCGAGTGCCGGCCTCATTCGCGATGAGGAGATCGGTACGGTCCTGGACCTGGTGATGCGTGTACTCGATGAAGGTGCGCGCGCCACCATGAGGAACCGTGGGGGCAGGCGTGGATGCCGGCTATACCGTGCCTTCGAGTGACGAGGCGGGCCGGGCAGCGGACTCGGTGTCAGGGCGGAGGGTACGCCGGTCCCGGCCTGGAGGGCGCCGGCTGGCGAGGATTCAGTCGGGTGTCACGTGGCTGTTCGTGGGAGGCGGTGCGGACGACGCTGCCTGCGAGGGCCGTGGAGTCTGAGCAACCAGATGGCTCGCGTACAGCTTCCCAGCGTGGGAGGCCGGCGACGGCGTGGTTGGTGTGACAGCGTGAGGAACGACACCTGCAGCGGCTGGCCAGTGAAGCCCTTCTGCTGAGTGACGGACGAAAAGTTCGTGGGTGTCCGTGTGGCAGTAGGCCAGCCGTACGCGCTCTTCGTGCCATGCGACCGCCGGGTCGAGCGAGGCCCATGCCGCCGCGCAGCCCGCTGGCGGCAAGCCATCGCTGATCCCGCTGCCTCCAGGGACTGCTCGGCCTTCGCCGGGTTCGCCATTCGATGACCCCTGCTTTCCCGTTCGTACTGCGGATCACCGTGCGGACCGCGCGTGGTGCGACCGCCACGGCGGTTGGAGTAGCTATGGAGCTCTGCAATCGCAGGACGGTCGGGGAGCCGTCATCACCCACACAGCAGGCGAATACAGCGTCGGTGCCGGTCTGGGTGTACAGGCACCAAAGTCTTCCCCGGACACCGTTGCTGCCCCTTGGTCGGTGCCACATTCCTGCAGGGAAATGGGTGGCCGGGCGCTTCTGCGAGGGTAAGGCCGCAGACGAGCACGGCTGCGGCACCGAAGCCGTTCCGATGGCCCTCTTCGTTGCTTTGGCGACCATGCATGTGTGGCGGCTATGCCTGTGCGCGCACCGGGGACCGTCGGGGTGCCCCGGACGTCGCCGGGGCACCGTCCGCCGTTTGGTCCGCTACTTCATGCCGGGGGTGGCACCCTTGATCAAGCCGCAACTGGCGGGGGCTGTGGCTTCTTGGGGCAGCTTCGGGTCGAGTTCGCTCTTACCCTTGCTGAAGTCGTACGTGCCGTTTCCGTTGGGGTCGATACCGTGCTGCACGATGTGCAGGTTCTTGATGTGGTCGGCCACGGCCTGGGAGACGGTGATCGTACGCGAGTAGGACAGACTGCCGTCCTTGTCGGCGACCGGCATGCGGTCGACAGCGAGTGCGCTGGCCTTGGTGGTGTCGCCCTTGGTGGTCAGCGAGATGTTGATGTCGCCATAGGCGGGCAGGCCCTCCGTGGTGGTGAGGACACCGTCTTTGTTCTTGTCCGCGGTCATGTCGGGGCAGTGGAAGTGCTTGCCGGTGGTGGAGCCGTGGATGTGCTGGGCATGCGGCTGTCCGGGCACGAGGCCGGTGGCGTAGATCTTCACCGTCAGCTTCCGGCCGTCCAGGCTGAGCACTGCGGTTCCGCCGGCGCCGGAGTTGTTCTGCTCGTCGAACTCGACGTGATGGGACCGGTGGTTGGGGGCCTTGGCATTGCTGTCGCCGGAGTCACTGGCCAGGGCGGGGGCCGCCATGCCCAGCGTGAGCGCGGCGGACACGGCTACCAGGCCGGCGAGACGGGCACTGTGGGTGGTTGTCACGAGATGCATCCCCTTCCGGGGCTTCCCTTTTAAGCCTTTCCAGCTTCTTTCTCCCTGTATTCGGCTTGGCGGCTGAGGTGGATTGCTTCTCACCGCAGTGTTGGGCCAGCCCCAGAGGTAACTGCTTGCGCCGGCCCAGGTACGGCGGAAGGACGGGTGGTCGCCGCGGGATTTCCCGAGCCAGTTGCCTCCCGGTTCAGGAGGTAGGGCATGTGATCAGCACGGTGAGGGCGGCAGCCCAGTCGGAGTCGGCGGTCACCATGCGCGCCGTTCCCGCCGGGGCCCGGACGCCCAGGCGCCGTAGAGGTCCACGGAGAGCGGCGCGAGAGACCGGCGGGCCTCGTCCAGGGCCCCGGCGCTGAGACGGGCCAGCGGGTGGGCGGACTGGTTGCCGGGATCCAGCAGGACGCGGACCCGGGCGCGGAACCACCGCGGCCCGGCCAGCAGCGGCACCCGGGCTGCGGCGATGCCGGGCGTAGCCTCGGCCCTGGCCGCGATCACGGCCGCACTGACCACCGCATTCTCCACCGGTTCGACGGCAGCAACAGCTCGCCCTGGACCGGCTTCCCGGCCTGCCGGCCGAGCTCAAGTCCGTGGACGACCTCGTCAAGGCGATGACGGTGTGCGTGGACGAAGCCGCCGACCGGGACGTGAGCGCGGGAAGTCCCGCGCACCGGGACGTGGCGCAGCTCGGTAGCGCACTTGACTGGGGGCAAGGGGTCGCAGTTCACCTCCTGTCGTCCCGACGGTGAGAAGCAGTTCAGAGGGGGCTTCGGGTCCCCTCTGATCATTCCTGGGGGCAGGGCCCTCCCTCTTTCGCCGAACGCTGACGGTCAGGGCCAGTCGCGCAGGTCGACCGGCGCGGCGGTCACCTCGCTCGCGACCTCGGGACCGGCGGCGTAGAAGGGGCGGGCGGCGTCGACAGTGGCGAGCACGTCGATCCGCTGCTGGTCGTCGCGGAAGCGGCCGTGCTTCTGCACGAAGCCCGCCAGCAGGTCGAGCCACCGACGGCAGAAGGCGAGGTCGGACTCGCGCCGTACGCCGGTTCCGTCCACGTCCAGCCACGTGGCACCGGTGTGCGACCACGCCCGCTCGGCCAGCACGTCGGGGTGCGCTCCGCCCGTACAGCGCGCCGCCACCCAGGTCGGCTCCCGCACCTCCAGGTCGAGCGACACCGCGAGCGGCCCGTCGCCTTCTGCGGAGCCGAGCACACGCCCGCCTGCCGTGACCACTTCAAGCCGGCGTGCCTGGGGCCCGTACGCGGCTGCCGACAGGTGAACGCTCCGCCCGGCCGCGCCGTCGATCCGGCCGCCCTCGTCCTGTCCGTCCACCCGCAGCCGGACCCAAGGACCGTTCGTGACGACGACGGGGCCGCTGCGCAGAGCGCGGCTGAACGCCTCCGGGTCGTGGTCGCCCCCGGTCCACGCGTAGACCCGCCCGGAGCCGGGTGGGCCGGAGAAGGCACCGGCGCGGCTGAAGGACAGGAAGGCGTCGGTCCCGGCCGTCGGCGCGAGCCGCAGCCCGCAGCCCAGCAGGCGGTACCAGAGCTCGGCCGGGCCGGAGGGGTCGACCGAGAACAGCAGGTCGATGCTGTCGACCAGGCCGAGCGCGGCGTCCACCACCAGCTCCCGCGCCTCCACCGACCGGATCACCCAGTCGAAGAGGTGCTCCGGCGCCGACTCGGCATCCGGGGGGAACGGGCGGACCACGGGGTGGCAGTAGCCGATCGCCGCGCCTCCCGCCCGCAGCTCGGCCGCCGTCTCCGCGTTCGCGGGCCAGTCCCAAGGGTGCGAGCTGCCCTCGTGCCCCGTCGCCCAGCGAGCGGGTGAGGTGTGCCCGCCCGTGGCGTGGAAGTGGCCCAGCAGGTCGTTGCGGAACTCGACCCCGAAGGCTGTCGTGCCGTGCTCGTGCCGCAGCGGACGGCCCAGCCGGCTCTCCACGAGCGCCTGGTCGTAGATCTCGTCGCCGTGCCAGTTGCCGGCGACCAGTCCCATCAGATCCAGCCCCTCGCCCTGCTGCATGAGGACCGCGTCGTGCAGCGAGACCACCTGGTCACCCGAGTAGTTCGCGTGCACGTGCAGGTCCGCGCCGGTCCAGCCGCCGCCGTCGCCGTCCCACCAGCGCTCCGGCTCGAGGTGCAGCCGTGTCGTGCCGCCGGCGTGCAGCTCGGCCCGCTCCGAGACCGAGGTGTACTGCGCACCCCGCGCCGCCGTCACCCGCACCACACCGGCCGGCACCTCGAGCGTCGCTTCCTGCGCGTGGAAGAACGGCCGGTCGTGGACGTCGTACTTCAGCCGGCCTCCGGTGGGCGCCCACGGCTGCCCCGCCGCGTCGACGACGCTCCATCGGACGGGCGTGGTGGCCGAGAGCTCCAGCACGGCCGGAGGCACGCGGCGCACTGCGGCCGACAGGTCGACCGTCACCGTACCGGCGCGCAGCGACGCGAGGCCCGGCTCCGGCTCCAGCTCCATCCGGTCGACCGCACCGGCTGCCACCGTCCACGCACCGGCCGCGCCCCGGACGTCGACCGCGTGGGGCGTGTCGTTCACGACGACCACCAGCACACCTCCGGGGCACCAGGTCGCGTGGCCGCGGGAGCCGTCTAGCACGTGCAGCGGTTCGCCGTACCGCACGGTCCCGGTCAGGACGTCGACGACGACGACACCGGGAGGCAGCGGCGCGTCCGCGGTCACCAGCAGCCGGAGAGCGGCGGCGCGGTCGACGCGCCGGTCCTCCCCCATGGCGGCGAGGACCGGGCCGAGCGCCGGCACACCCCAGCGGCGGGCCAGATCAAGGACGTCCAGCATGACGTCGGGCGCTTCGGCCCCCCAGTCCAGCGGAGATTCGGCGAGCAGCGCGCGGTAGCGCGCCAGCGCCTCGCCGACCGCGGGGGGCAGCTCGTCGTCGCAGCACATGGCGGTCCCTCTCTTGCCGGGCGTGACCCGTGAGATCACGGCAACTCGATGATGTCCCCGCGAGGACCGGCCTGGTGAGCGGCCTCTGCGTCGGCGGGTGACAGCCCGTGTACGAGGCGGAGGGCTTCTCGCGTCTCAGCTCTCCGGCCCCTGCACCTCCAGCACCGGCGCGGGCAACCGCGAAGGCGCGGGGAGCGACCCCGAGCAACAGCCGGACGGAGCGGTCGACCGACCCTCCAAGCAGGGCTGTGGGTCAGCAGATTCTGCGGGCGCCCGGCTCGAGAAGCGATTCGTCCCACGGGATGTACGAGAGCCGATCCGGGTTCCAGTAGTACATCACGTCCTCGTTCTCACTCGACCATCCCTGGTAGATCTCGTCCCAGGAACGCTCCGCATGGTTCGTCAGTGAGCGGGCTTCGATCACGTCGTCGCCGCGCTGGTAGCGGACGTCCATGGAGATGCGGACCTCATCGCGGACCAGTGCGGGCAACGACTGATGGACCGTGAGGCTGGGAAATGTCACCACGTCGCCCACGGCGAAATCGCCGCCGACCCAGTTGGTCTCATGCGCGCACAGCTGTGCACCCCAGTTGGTCCAGTAGCCGTCACTGTCCCCGGTTCCCACCGGCAGGCGGCCCTGCTGGTGGGAACCACGCAGGATGACGAGCGGACCGCTCGCAAGACTGCAGTCCCCGACGGGAAACCAGCAGGTCCACGTGTCGGTACTGCCCTGAACGAGCGGGAAGTCCTGATGGGGTGGGGTCGCGCCCGTCGACGGGTGCGCCGTCATCGCGCGCATGATGTGACGCGGATGGACAAATACGTCGTCGGTGCCGAAGAGCTTGCGATAGAGGTCCAGGAGCGCGGGTTGGTGCGGCAGCCGATGCAGCTCGGGCAGCCTCTGCATGGCGGCATAGAGCTCGGCGGTGACGCCGATATCGACCCGCATCCGGTCGGCGGGCAGCTGATTGAGCCGGGCGAGATCCAGTCTCCCGTCGAGCGGATCGGCATCCGGTGCCCGTAGACCATGCTCCGACAGTATGCCGAGGACTTTGGAGCGTAGCTGCAGAATCGGCTCCGGATCGAGCAGTCCACGGAAGAACAGATACCCGTCGCGCTCGGCTCGGGCTCGCAACTCGTCAGGGTGGCCGAGGAGTTCGGTGGATTCCTCGAAGGGCGTCAGATCAGCGGCTTGGACCTTCACCGGAACCGAAGACACGGTTTCGCTCATGGCCCACAGGCTAGGAACGCGCCTCCTCGCCGCGCCATGTGGAAAACGCTCCGTTCATGGATGATCTGATCAGCACTCTCGGCTCTGGGCCGCGCCAACAGCCCACCGCCGCGGCCTGCCGACCGGTGCGTCACGCTCGGGGCGGCAACACCTGCCGGCTCCCGGCCGAGGAGGCTTCCCGCCGAGGAGGCTCCCGCCGCGTCAACTCCGTTGCCTGTGACGGCTTTCCGGACGCGCGGCCGCTCAAGGACTTCGGGGCTCGCCGGGTTGACGCGTCGCAGCGCGCCCTCCTAGCGTGCCTGAAACGATTCACCATCCGTGCTGTCGGCGATGTCGTCCGAGAGGGGCACTCCCGTGGGGGTTCTGCACGTCGTCAAGCCCACCGTCGAATACACCACATGCCCTCTCGGGCTCGATACGGAATGGCCGCGGCTGGGCTGGCAGTTGCTCTCCGACCGACCGGATCAGGCGCAGAGCGCCTACCGGATACACGTCGCGACCAGCGCCGAAAGGCTCAGCAACCCTGATGTCTGGGACAGTTCACGGGTGACATCCGACCGGTCGGTGCTGGTTCCCTACGCCGGTCCCGCGCTTGCCCCCCGCACCCGGTACCACTGGTCGGTGCGGGTCTGGGACGCGGACGGTGTGGCAAGTGAATGGAGCGAGCCCTCCTGGTGGGAGACCGGACTCATGGACGGCTCGGACTGGACCGGCCGCTGGATCGGCGCCCCGGCGGCCCTCGTGGACGCGGCAGCAGCGGCCCCGCTGCCAGGGGTGCCGTCCCTGGGAGGGGCCCAGTGGATACGCCTGGCGGACAGCAGCGCGCGGGGCCCGGCAGAGACCGGAGCCTCAGCCGCGATCCGCTGGTTCCGCGTCGTCGTCGACGTACCGGCAGGTGTCCGCCGGGCCTGTCTGGTGCTGGCCGCCGACGGCGGCCTGACCGCCTGCGTCGGCGGCACCCAGGTCCTGCACACGGTCGCCGATCCCACCGCGGAGAACTGGCGCCGGCCGGCCGTGGCCGAGGTCACCGCCCAGCTGCGGCCGGGACGCACCGCCGTAGCAGTCCGCGTCGACGCGAGCAGCACCGGATCCGGGGAGGCCGGCCTCCTCGGAGTGCTGGAGTTCACCACCGCCGACGCAGTACGCCACGTGCGGACATGCCGTACGTGGAAGACCACCGGCAGCGAACCCGCGGGTGACTGGTCAGGCCCCGACTTCGACGACAGCGCCTGGGTGGCCGCCGACGAGTGGGCCCCCCGGGGTACGGCCCCGCGAGGGGCGGTGGCCCCCGCCGCATCCCCCGCCTTCCAGCTGCGGCGCGAGTTCCGCCTCCCCGCGAAACGGATCGTCCGCGCCCGTCTGTACGCCACCGCCCTCGGCCTGTACGAGGCGCACCTCAACGGCCGCCGCGTCGGCGCCGACGAGCTGGCCCCGGGCTGGACCGACTACCGCAAGCGGGTGCAGTACCAGACCTACGACGTCACCGACCTGCTGCGCGGCGGAGCGGCCAACACGCTCGGCTTCCACCTGGCGGACGGCTGGTACGCGGGCACCATCGCCTCCTTCGGCCGGCACCACTACGGCGAACGCCCTTCGCTGCTCGCGCAGTTGGAGGTGACGTACACCGACGGTTCGTCCGAGCGGATCGTGTCGGACCGGGCGTGGCGGGCGGCGGCGGGCCCGCTGGTCTCCGCGGACCTGATCGGGGGCGAGGACTACGACGCCCGGCGGGAGACGGACGGCTGGACACAGCCCGGCTTCGACGATTCCGGATGGCAGTCGGCGGAATCCGCGGCGGTCACCACACCACCCGCGATCGTGGCCCAGGCCGATGCCCCGGTCCGGGTGGCGGGCGAGCTCCCCGCCCGGCAGGTCACCGAAGTCGCCCCCGGGGTCTTCGTCTTCGATCTGGGCCAGAACATGGTCGGTTCGGTGCGGTTGAAGGTCTCCGGCGCGTCGGGCACGGTGGTGCGGCTGCGCCACGCGGAGGCACTCAACCCGGACGGCACGCTCCACACCGCCAACCTGCGGTCCGCCCGGGCCACCGACACCTACGCCCTCAGAGGCGGCTCGGTGGAGGTCTACGAGCCGCGCTTCACGTTCCACGGCTTCCGCTACGTAGAGGTGACCGGCTACCCCGGGGTGCCGCCCCTGGACGCGGTGACCGGCCGGGTCATGCACACCTCGGCCCCGTTCACCATGGACTTCGAGACCGACGTACCGATGCTCAACCAGCTGCACTCCAACATCACCTGGGGCCAGCGCGGAAACTTCCTGTCCGTCCCCACCGACACCCCGGCCCGCGACGAGCGGCTCGGCTGGTCCGGGGACATCGGCGTCTTCGCCCCCACCGCGGCCTACGTCATGGAGTCGGCGCGCTTCCTCACCAAGTGGCTGCGGGACCTGTACGACGCCCAGCGGGCGGACGGCGCGTTCCCCGATGTGGCGCCGCAGATCGGCATGCTGGGCGCGGGCACGGCGGGCTGGGGCGATGCCGGCGTCTGCGTGCCGTGGGCGCTGTACCAGGCGTACGGGGACACCCGGGTCCTCGAGGAGGCATGGGAGCCGGCCAAGCGCTGGCTGGACTACCTGCACCGGCACAGCGACGGCCACCTGCGTCCCGCCACGGGCTACGGTGACTGGCTCAACTTGCGCGACGAGACACCCAAGGACGTCCTCGCCACCGCCTTCTTCGCCCACAGCGCCCACCTCGTCGCCCGCATGGCGCGGGCTCTCGGTGACGACCCAGCCCCCTACGAGAAGCTCTCCGCCGCCGTCCGCGGCGCCTTTCGCGCGGCCTACGTCTCGCGGGACGGCGCCCGTATCGAGGGCGACACCCAGACCGCGTACGTACTCGCCCTGTCCATGGATCTGTTGCCGGAGCCGGAGCGTGGCCGGGCAGCGGACCGCCTGGTGGAGCTGATCGAGGCGCGGGACGGGCACCTGTCGACGGGCTTCCTCGGCACGCCGCAGCTGCTCGGGGCCCTCACAGCCGCGGGGCGCACGGACGTGGCGTACCGGCTGCTGCTCCAGGAGTCGTTCCCCGGCTGGGGCTACCAGATCGCCCGCGGCGCCACCACCATGTGGGAGCACTGGGACTCCGTGAGGGAGGACGGCGGCTTCCAGGACGCGGGGATGAACTCCTTCAACCACTACGCCTACGGCGCGGTCGGCGCGTGGATGTACGCCACCATCGCCGGCATCGCGCCCGCCGCGCCCGGCTTCCGGCGCCTGGTCGTCCGCCCCCGCCCCGGCGGTGCGGTGACGGCGGCGCGCGCCCGCTTCGACTCGCTCTACGGCCCGGTCACCACCCGCTGGGAGGCGGGCGGCGGCGGCTTCACTCTCCGTCTCGGCCTACCGGTGGGCACCGCCGCCGAGGTGTGGGTCCCCGCCCGTGCCGCGGCGGATGTCAGGGCCGGCGACACGGAGTTCCTGCGGATGGACGACGGCTGCGCGGTCTTCGCCGCCGGTTCGGGCTGTCACCTGTTCAGTACCGGACGACTCGCTCGATGAGCGTGGCGACGGCCCCGGCACCGTAGCGGTGCAGCGCGCGTCTCATCCCGTCATCCCGCGTCATCTCCCGCTGCGCGGTAGGCGGTCGGGCTGAGGCCGTAGTGCGTCCGGAACCGGCGGGAGAAGTAGTTCGGGTCGGGCCAGCCGACCGCGGCACCGACGCGCGCCACGGGCTGTGTGGTGCCCCGCAGCAGCGCCGCCGCGCTCTCCGCCCGCGCGCGGGCGAGGTAGGCCATCGGCGGGAGCCCGATGTGGCTGGTGAACGTCCGGGTGAGGTGGCCCGTGCTGACCGCGAGTTCGGCGGCGAGCCGGGCCGGGGTCCAGGCCTGTGCGAGACCGGACTCCAGCAGCCGTACGGCGCCGAGTACGAGCGGGTGGGACGGGGGTGCGTCCGCCTGGACGGTCGGGGCGGGTGCCTGCGGTGCAGCCGTGGCGAGAGCGTCGAGGAAGACCGCGAGGCGTCCGAGGACACCGATTCTGTGGACCGGGCCGTCGTGCCCGGCCGCCGCGGCCAGTTCACCGAGGAGCGCCAGGCACCGCGTGTGGTGTTCCGCATCGAGCCGGAAGCCGAAGACCCCGGCGTTGCCCGGCGCGCTCGGCCCTCCCCACAGCAGGTGGTTGACGGCCGGTTCGGTGCGGATCCAGGCGAGGTCGGCGCGGAGCAGCTCGGCCGCGAAGCAGCAGTTGACCACCGTGAGACCGGTGCAGTCCAGGTAGCTGTGCCAAGGCCCCGGCCGGAGCACGATGACGTCCCCCGCGCAGAGCGGCCGGCCCCCGGCCGCGGTCAGGTGCCGCCCCCGCCCGGAGACGACGAGGGCGATCTCCAGGAAGTCGTGGCTGTGTCCGGGCACGTCGCCGGTCAGCCGGTGCCGGCCGGTGTGCACCGGAACCCGGGCGGGGAACAGGCCGGTGCCATGCAACAGGCCGTCGAACTGGGCGTCTTGGTACGGCACATCAGTATCGTGCTACCTCGTGCGAGTCGTTGGCTAGCCCCGCTGCCGCCGGGGCGACCAGCATGAGGGGTATCGCTGAGACCCCCCGCAGGGGCCGATGAGGTCGAGGAGCACGATGGAGCTTTCCCAAGAGAGCGTGGAGCACTACCGGCGGCACGGTTTCGTGCGCGTGCCCGGAGTCCTCTCGGCGGCCGAGGCCGCCGGCTACGCCCGCGCCGCCGCCGAACTGCCCGGCGCATCGTCGACCGGCCCCGAGATGCGGGCCTTCAGGCAGTACGTCAACGTCTGGCGCACAAGCGCGGCGTTGCGCGCGCTCACCCTGCACCCGAAGCTCTCGGCGCCGGCGCATCAGCTGGCCGGTGTGCCCCTGCGTCTGTGGCACGACCAGGTGCTCGTCAAGCCGCCGCACCACGAGACCGCGACCGAGTTCCACCAGGACCACCCGTACTGGCCGCACCGGACCTGCCGGCACGCGCTGTCCGCCTGGGTCGCGCTGGTCGACGTACCGGCCGAGCGCGGCTGCATGACCTTCCTGCCCGGCTCCCACACCCACACGGGGCTGCGGCCCCAGGACCTGCACAAGGAGGGGGACTTGTTCGAGATCGACCCCGAACTGCGGTGGAGCGAGCGGGTCACCGTCCCGCTGCGCGCGGGGGACGTCACCTTCCACAACAGCTACACCGGGCACATGGCCCTGCCCAACCGCACGGACGCGGCACGGCTCGCGCACGTCGTGATCTATATGGACGCGGACACGGTCTACGACGGCCGTCCGCACCCGGTCACGGACGGCGTCGGCCTCCTGCCCGGCGACCGCCTCGACGGCGACCTGTTCCCTCCGCTGACGTCGGCCGCCGCGGGGCCCCGGTCGGGATGACCGGGGGTGGTGGAAGGCTCGGGTGTCCGGAGCCGGTCACAGGACGTGCTGGGCGCTTCGCCACTCCCGTGGTGACCGACCGACGTGCTGCCTGAACAGGCGGGAGAAGTAGTACGGGTCGGCCACGCCACACCGCCGGGCGACCTGGCCGACCGTGAGGCCGGTCGTGCGCAGCAGCTCCTGTGCCCGGGCGATCCGCCGTGCGGCGACCCAGCTCATCGGCGAGGTGTCGAGGTGCCGGCGGAATCGGCGCGTGAGCGTCGCGACGCCACAGCCCGCCACGCCGGCCAGCTCGCCGATCGTGAGCCGATGGTGCAGCTCCTGGTCGACGTACTGCAGCACGCGACGCAGATCGTCGGGGACGAGCGCCCCGTACAAGGGCCCGGCCGCTCCGAGCGACTCGGACAGCTCATGGAGGACCAGCGTCCCGAGCGCCCGCATCAGCGCCTCGTCCGGCACGCCCCGTCGGAACACCTCGACCGCGTACAAGGAGACATCCACCAGCCGCGGGCGTTCCTCGGCGGAGGAGACCACGACCGAGCCGCCGGAAAGGATCGTGCCGTCGCGCCGCCACCCGCATCCCGTGAGCGGGTGGTCGCGGTCGTGCGGAACATCGGCCACCACCCGGTGCCCGGGGTCGTGCTCGGGTATGAGATGCGCGCCGACGAGCAGGAACGGGTCCAGCACGTCGGCGGCATACCGGATCGACCGGCCCCACGGCAGGATGAGAAGCACTCCGGCCCTCATCACATGTCGCTGTCCGTTGACCCATACCTGGCCGCCTCCTCTCCGGCACAGGAGGACCATGCGTGACTCGACCCGCGCGTGCCGCAGCCGCCGGCCGGGCTGGAACTGGTACATGTTCGCCTGGCTCACGACCGGGAACGGCGCCCCACTGACCATGAGCGGATTGTCCGGCAACCGTGCGTCCGATGTCATCGCCCAAGCGCACGGCGCCGTGGACGTGTGGGACGGAGGGTCACATCGGCAGGACGAGGTTCAGCTGCGCGCCGGGCTCCAGCGTGTGCACGAGATCGCCCTGGCGCAGCTCCACATGTCCGGTGGGACGAGCCGACCAGCGTATCGCCTTGTCGTCCCGCCGCCACGACACCTCCACCACTCCCCCGCCGGGAAGCGGCAGCCGCCCGGACGCCCCCCGCTCGCCGGCGAGCAACTCGAGGCGCAGCCCGCCGTCGGGATCCACCCAGAGTCCGAGCAGCATCCGCGACAGCAGCCACGTCGGGGTTCCGGACCACTGGTGGCACCGGCTCCACCGGGGGTCGAAGTTCTCCCACCACGTCGTGGCTCCCTGGTCGAGCAGCCAGCCGTAGAGCCCCTCGATCCGTTCGAGCACCTCATGCGCCCGGCCACGGCGGGCCAGCTCGATGAGCGAGAAGTGCAGGAAGTACGGCGTCACGAAGCGCTCGCCCGTGGCGAGGTGGCTGGACAGCCGTGGTCCGGTGGCGTCGAGGGGGAAGCAGGAGTCGAGGTGGTCGAGCACCAGACGCACGGCGGCCGGCTCGGCGCCCGACGGCAGGACTCCGGCGCGGAGCGCCAGGGTCGCCGCGTGGTAGCCGAGCGGTTCGGCGGACGTGCGACGCGTCAGCGTCTCGCGCAGCGCCGCGGCGGCCTCGTCGACGGCCGCGGTGGCGCCGTGTCCCACCTCGCGCAGCCAGCGGGCCGAGGCGTCCAGTCCGTCGAGGGCCAGCAGCGAGATCGACAGGCCGTCGTCGGCGGCGCCCCAGTCCACGAACGGCCACGGCAGAGGCCCCTCGATCCCCTGGGGGCCGAGGCGGGCGCGGAACGCCGCGGCGTTGCGTGCCGCGGCCGGTGCCAGCTCGCCGAGCAGCTTGCGGCTGCCGGTGAGCGCGGCATGCCGCAGCACCGCCCCCGGCCACAGCGCGGAGTACGACGCGAGGTGCCGGACGGCGCCGGGCCCCTGACCGGCCACGAACCCGTCGTCATCGGCGCAGCCGGCCGCCATCCGCAGCGAGCGCTCCACGATCCGCAGATCCCCGTGCGAGACGGCGGCGATCTCCATGCCGACCACGGCATCGCCCAGCCACTGGCCGCGCTCGCGGACCGGGCAGTCGACCAGGGCGTCCTCGGAGCAGGCCCGCAGTGTGTCGACGCCGACCTGCCAGATGCGATCGAGCCTGGGAGAGCCGGTCGCCAGGCTGCCGACCGGGTCGGCGGGGGCGCTGCTGCGCTCGTCGAAGCGCAACTCCCCGATATGGACCGGCGAGCCCTCGGCCAGCACGTGCACCTCGACCCAGCGCCCGGCGCGGGGAGTCACCGGCCCCAGCCGCTGCTGCCCGCCGGCGGCGACGTAATGGTCGAGGTTCGCCGACAGGCCGTTGCTCATCGAGATCCAGGGCGTGACCCGGCCGTCGACGAGGTCCTCGCTGTAGAGCAGGTCGACGGTGGCGCCCGGGGGCGCGCTGATCTCGACACTCGGGCGCCCGAGCCGGACGCGGCCGAGGTCGAAGCGCGCCCACACCCCCTGCGCGGGCACCTGCCCGTCCGGCGCCAACTGCCGGGCGAACACCGTGGCGGCCGGGTCGTCCTCGGGAAGCAGCAGGCGCTCGACGCACTCGCCCTGCGCCACCCGTACGGCGGTGAGGGGCGTGAGGGACACCGGTGGGCCCATGTCGGGAGCGGGGACCGGCAGGCCGGGCACCGATACGGCGGGCGCCCACGTGTCGGCGGCGGTGCCGGGGCCTGTCCACGCCGGCAGCTCGCGCACGTCGCACCACTCGACGAAACCGAGGTTGTCGTTGACGCGACGGACCCCCGGCCGGTACGCCCGCAGCGGCGCTGCCCGCCAGTCGAGGTCGGGGTGTCCCTCGACCTCGACCCACAGGTGCGGCGCCACGACCGCTGCCTGTTCGGTCGGCACGCCCGGGTGCACGACGTGGAACGCCAGCACGTGCGGACCGGGAGCGAGGTCGAGTGCCCTCTCCACGTGCTCCGGGTGGTCGGCGGGGGCGCGTGGCGGTCCTTCGGCGACGGGCTCGCCGTCGACGTACAACACCGCCCACCACGAGGCGGAGAAGCGCACGACGAGACGGCGCTGCTCCGGCAGGTCGACCACCGCGCGGATGCCCACGTGCGCGTCGATCTCGGGCGCGCCATGGGTCCACAGGTGCGTCATGTCGCCTCCCGGCAGTTCGCGTCGACAGGTCGTACGGCGACGGCGACGGCGTCGAACCGGTCGGGAAGGTGGAGCGTGAGCTCACTGCCGCCCACCAGTTCCCGCGGTGCCGCTCCCGCCGGGAAGGTCTGGACGTGGTAGCGCTGTCCTTCGCGCAGCCCGTGCGGGCGCACCCGCAACCGGTCGTCCTCGGTGTCCTGCCGCCACACCCCGAGCAGGCAGCCGGCCGGGGAGAAGACCTCCAGAGCCGTCAGCGCCTCGGTGCGATGCGGCGGCTGCTCGGGGCCGTGCCGGCGCACCGACGCCTTCGCGAGCAGCTCGGCCGAGGCGTTCGCGAAGGCCACCGCCTCGACCATCAGCGCCCGTCGGTCCTCGTGGAGGCGGTCCACGGGCCCACTCAGGGTCATGCGCCCGAGCAGCCCTGTGACCAGTCGGTATCGCGTCTCGGCGAGGCTCAGGTCCGGCTCGAGCACGGCCCAGCTGACGGCCTGCGACGGGTGCAGTACGTCCAGCACCGCACGCAACACGTTGGGGAAGCTGCGCCAGCCACCGTTCCAGTGGCCGTGATCGCTGACGCTGCCGAGATGCGTGCGCGACAGCAGGCCGTAGCTCGTACGCCCGCCGCCGCTCGCGCAGTTCTCCAGTACGACGTGCGGATGCCGGGCGCGCAGCCCGTCGAGCACCGCCTGCCAGCCCGCGGCAAGCTCCAGCGCGCCTTGCCCCGGTCCGTGCGGCGTCGCATCCGGTCCCGGTACGACCTCGGTGTTGTAGTCGAACTTGAAGTACGCGTAGCCGTGGTCGACGAGCCCGTCCAGCACGCCGGCCAGGTGGTCGCGGACCTGTGGCTGCCGCAGATCGAGGAACGCCCGGCCCGCGTCGAGCAGCGGCCGGCCGTCGCGCTGCAGCAGCCAGTCCGGGTGCTCGGCCACGAGGCGCGAGGCGACCCCGGCGACCTCGGGTTCGAGCCAGATGCCCGGTACGAGCCCGGCGTCGCTCAGGTCTACCGCCAGGGCCTTCATGCCCGCGGGGAAGCGGCTCTCGTCGTGCGTCCAGTCCCCCGCCAGGGTCCACCAGGTGGCGATCTCCCCCTCGGGCGTCTGCGGTGAGTACCATCCGGCGTCCAGGACGAAGGTCTCGACGCCCGTGCCGGTCAGCGCGGCCGTCTGGGCCGCGACGGTGGAGGCGTCGAGCGTGTTCATCGTCGCGTGGTACTCGTTGTAGACGACGCCGCGACGCGGTTCCCGCGGTGCCTGGTGCAGCCAGCGGTGCCGGTGAAAGGCGTCGACCACCTCCGCGCGGTCACCCTCCACGGCGCCGACCACGACCGGCACCGTCTCCAACCGCTCGCCCGTGCCCAGCACATGGCGCCAGTGTCCACCGGCGTGGTTGGGGCCGCCGGCCTGCGTGTAGACGGTGCCGGAGTCGGCGCCGACCTCCATGCGCCAGCCGGCGGAGGCGTCGACCTGCATGCCGTACGAGATGCCCGTCGCGCGGTCCTCGAGCACGTAGAACGGCAGCACGTGCTTCGACGACCAGGAACCGGTCGTCTCCACCGACCAGGCGTTGATACAGGACTCCGGGTACAGCCCGATGTCCGTCACCGGCCGCGACCGCAGGGTCCCCTCCCAGCACCAGCCACCGTCGTAGGTGTGCAGCCACAGGGCGTCGAAGTCGCCGTGTGCCGCCAGGCCGCGCAGCATGCCGCTGCTGACGTGGTCGACGGTCAGCGGCACCTCGGTCGCGCGGACGCTCGTCCAGCGGGTCAGGCAGGAGGAACCCGGCCTCGCCAGGAAGTGCAGGTCCAGCTCCAGGCCCTGGTCGCCCGACGAGCTGAGCACCACGTGCAGGCCACCGTCCCCCAGCCGTTCGGCCCGGTGGCTTCGGACCGTGGTGCTCTCCGTGCTGCCGCAGCCCGTCCACCGGGTGCCGTGCTGAGGGAGCGGGCGGTCGTCCCCGGCCAGCTGCAGCTCGACCTCGGCGCCGAGCCGACCGCCGCGCACCTGCTCGAGTTCCTCGGCGCCGAGCCGGTGGCTCGGGCCGAACGCGACCTGCCGCGCCGTACCGGCGATGTCGACCGCGTGCACCACGCCTGCGGTACTGAGCAGCAGAAGCGACCCGTCGACGTCGAGCTCGGGGCGCGTCACGGCCGCCGCCCCAGGGTGGCGCCGCGACCCGTCACCGGAAGTCTCATACCCCCACCTCCATCGAGGAGCGCATGCGGGTCAGCGCGTCGGCCGGCGGCGCGTCGAGGAAGAACATGTCGTTGCCCGCGGTGGCGGACCCTCCCGGCGCGATGGCCCCGAAGCCGCTGGCCGCGTGGATGCAGGAGTACTCCCTGTTGTGGAACAGGAACGCCGCCGGACGGCCGACGGTGGCGACGGTCCGGCTGCCGTCGCGGCTGCACACCGCCATCCACGGGTCGAGGACGACATCGGGCGTGGCGTGGAAGGCGGAGACGAACGGCAGGTCCGTCGCGGGGGGCGCGCCGGCGGTCGAGTAGAACTGCACGGTGGGTCGGGTGCTGTGCCGGCGCGGGACGGAGAGCAGGGGCACGGGTTCGCCGGCGATGCCGGTGAAATGCCGTTCGCAGTCGTGGTCCCTGACGTCCCGGGCACCGCCGCAGGACAGGCAGTTGAAGGCCAGAGCGTTCTCCCAGTGGCGGTCGCTCTCGTTCTCCAAGGTGTACGACACCACGACGGCGTCGTCCAGGGACAGGTCGACCGTCATCTCGTAGGCCAGCTCGCCGGGTCGGCGTCCGGTGGCCCGCCAGGTACGGGCCTCCTGCTGCTCCCACTTCGGCACCAGCGTCGTGTACCAGACGGCGGATGCGGCATCGCCGATGGCCTCCGGAAAAGCGAGCGAGAAGCGGGCACCGGGAAAGGCGGGCACCTCGCTCAGCCAGGCGCTCATGGTCCCTGCGATGGGCTCGAACTTCATCGTTTCACTCCTCAGCGGCTTCGCGCGACGCGGAAGCCGATGTAGTCCGTGCGGTTCAGCGCCCAGCCCGACTGCCCGACCGCGGCCACCCGCAGGTTGGCCGGCACCGTCGTCACCCAGCTGCCGCCCTTGACGACCGCGGTCGCGGGGTCGGGTCGGTCGGCGGTCCACTCGGCGACGTTGCCGGACAGGTCCAGGACTCCGAACGGGCTGGCTCCGGCCGGCAGCGATCCCACCGGGGCGGTCCCCTCGGCGTCGTAGTGGGCGTGCGACGGCGCCATCTCGTCACCCCACGGGAAGACGCGGTGTTCGTCGGCCCGCGCGGCGCGCTCCCATTCCGCCGCCGACGGCAGGCGCACACCGGCCCAGGTGGCGAACGCCTGGGCGTCGTGCAGGTTGACGTGCGTGACGGGGTGGTCGGCCAGGTCCTCCGGTGGGGTGGGGCCTTGCCACCAGTCGGGTGCCTCGCCGCCGCCGTCGGCGACGAAGAACGCCCACTGCTCGTTGGTGACGGGCGTGCGGCCGATGTCGTACGCGGGCAGCTCGACCCGGGCGCCGGGCAGTTCGCCGTCGAACCAGGACGGGTGCACTCCGAAACGCTCGGCCAGGGCCTCGACCTGCGTGCTCGGCGTCCCGGTCTGCGCGGTTCCCGGCGGGATGGGGACCAGATCCAGCTCCAACTCGCTGCTCGGCACAGTGCTCCTTTTCGTACGGTGACCTGGGGAGAGCGGCGGTGCCGCCTGGTGAGAGCGAGCGTGCCGTCGGGACGCGTTCACCTCCGGCACGCTCGGGTCTCGTTCGCCCGCTCTAGTAGTCGATGGTCAGCGTCGACTGCTGGGCGTGGCGCATCTTGATGAACGTGGTGCCGTTCGCCACGTGCTTGAACCCTTCCGGCGCGGCGTCGAGGTCGGTGACCGGGCCGAGACCGCGACCGTCGACCTGGACCGAACGCGGGGTGGGTATTCCGGTGATGAGAAGCTGCGACACCTGCCCCGGGAAGAACCCCAGCCTGGCGGTCAGCCTCGATGAGGTGCGCTCGGCGCCGAGCACGTCGGCGGCGGTGGAGATCCGGGTGTTCGGATGGATCAGGGCGGTCTGCACGTCGACGGGGTGGCCGAGAAGCATGACCATGGGTTTGAGGATGTCGTCGGGGTTGAGGTCGAAGTCCTTCACCGGCGTGTTGGGGACCAGGAGCCAACTGTCCGGGTAGCCGCCCTTGTACGGCTCGGTGGTCCGCTGCTGGTGCAGCGCGCTGATCACGATGGCCTCGGCTATCCGGCGCCAGGGGAACCCGCCGATGTCGGCCGGCAGGTGGAACGGCTTGGTGCAGCTCGGGTCGGCGGAGGCGTCGAGGAGACTGAGCAGGAAGTAGGCGTACACCAGGCCCACCCACTGCACCGGCCGGCCGAACCACGGGATGGTGAACATCGTCGCGCCGTAGTCGGAGATGGACGCGTACGGCATGTACGGCCGGTCGGGCGCCGACCACGCGTACAGGAACGGCAGTCCGGTCCGCGCCCAGTAGACGGCCCGGTTCAGGTACCGGGCCTCGCCGGTGAGCCGGTACGCCTCGGTGTAGGCACCGATGCCGTACGCGGACCCGAGGAGCGTCGGCGTGTGGATGGGCATTTCCCAGACACCCACGCCGCGTGGCACGGTGAACTGTTCGATGAAGTTGAGCGCGCGCATACCCGCCTGATGGGCGACGGTGTCTCCGGTGAGCCGGGCATAGCGCAGGAGGCCCTGGGTGTGGACGGTCGAGACGCCCATGATCTCGGTTCCGCGTTCACCCAGGATCTCGTCCTCCGCCTCCTTGGGGTTGAAGGCCCAGCCGCCGGACGGCAGTTGCGTGCGGATTCTGGCGTCCCTGTTCTTCTCGAACTCGGTGATGGCGCCTTCGAGGTTGCCGAGGTAGAACGGCGCGTGGAACCAGCCGCTGTACGTGCCGTCCGTGTTGCCGAGCGCGCTGCGACCTTTGTTGGTGAGGACGCTCACGACGAATTCGTGCACCCGGTTGAACACGGCCGTGCGCTCGCCTGCGTCCGTGGTCAACAGTCCGGCGATATGCAGGTTCACCCCGTACGGCACGTACTGCAATGCCTTTTGACCGGACCACGCCGCCCACCCCTTGACCTGCGGATCCCAGAAGGACCTGAGGTAGGCGTGCCGGACGAGCGCGAGCTCGTCCTCCCAGCTGAATGGCATCGTGCCGGGCTGGGGGACGCCATGCAGCGAGTACCAGTCCTCGACGGCGGTGAGCACGTCGTCTGAGGGGTTGACGATGAAATCGGCCTTGACGGACAGCGGCCGGCCGGCCGCGGCGGGATAGGGCGTCGTCGCCCATGGCGCGTTCTCCGCGACCGGGTGGGGAACGGCCGGGACGAACAGCGAGAGCAGATGGTTGGCCTGCCCGGCGAGCCAGTTCGGTGAGGCGAACCGTGCGCTGGGGTAACGGTTCTGGCCGTCCCACTGCTGGTTGGTGTCCCAGGCGACCGACACGGTCGACCCGCCGCCGGAGATCGCCATCACCGGGACCGTGATCCTCAACGGATGCGGTGCGATACGGAGGTTGTCCGGTGGCCAGACATCGAGGGTGCTCGACGATCTCTCTCCCGCGACGAGCCATTCCAGCCCGGGGAAGAGCCCCATGTGTTTGGGCTTGCCGAAGCTGCCCTCGCCGGCGGTGAGCGAGGGGCCGCCGAAGGCGAGCAGTCTCGCCTGACGATCGGGAGTGATCGAGTACGTGGCCTGGACGGCGCGTGCGGCTGAGCCGGCGTCGTCGGACACGGGCCTGACGGCGAGCCGCAGGTGCGAGGACCATCGCACGCCGTCGGCGTCCGTCACCTGCCCCGTCAGGACGACATGGTCAGCGGCCAGGTGCGCGGTGTCCGGGACGATCGGCATCAGCCGGACGCCGTCGGCTGCCGGACCGACGAGGTAGCTGAGCGGCTGCGACGTCGCCATCCGCTTCCACTCCTGGCCCGTCCGGACGTCGAGGAGGAGCTGCGTATAGCCGCCGGAGCCGCGAACGATGATCGCGCGGACGTTCTTGTTCTGCAGGTGCACATGCCCTGCTTGGTCCTGGAAGACATGCACACCGCTGGGCCACCAGTGCGCGGACGGGGGCGGCACCGGGACGATGGGCAGGATCGCGCCGAACTGCTGGCGGCTGCCGGGTACCTCCATGTCGAACGTGGCCACGCCGGGTACGTCGACCGTGGGGCGCGCCGTCCACAGCAGTTGAGCCTTGCCGTCGGGTGCGATGACGGGAGCCTGCTGGGTCGCGCCGCCGGTGACGAGGGTCACCCCGCTCGGCGGCGTGATCTTCGCGGGGAAGGCCGTGGACGGTTCGCCGCCGACGTTGGACAGCTGGACGGCCAGGGTGACCTCTTCCCCGGGGCGTACCAAGCCCGGCCGTACGATCAGTGGCGCGACCGCGATTCTGGCCCCGAGTTGTTCGATACGGATGTAGTCGAACTCGATCTGGGCGCCGTCGGCGCCCGGCGGCTCCCGGTCCAGGCGGAACACCTGCACCGTGCCCTGCTTCCACCGCTCGTTCTTCGCCGCGAGATCCACCGTGTATTCGTGGAACGCGCCGTCGGCCTTGATCGGGATCTCGATCAGCTTGTCCACGCCGAGCGTCGGGGACGTGTCGGTGGCGAAGTAGACCGAGAGGCTCTCACCGGCGGTCGCCCGCATCCGGAACCGGAGGATGCGGTCGCGGATGCCGTTGAGGTTCAACGGCGGCGCGGTCATGTAGGGGTCGAAGCCGGTGACGCTGGTGCTGAGTGTGCCGCCGCGTACGACGAACGGTGCCAGGCCTTTCGCCGCCGTCCATCCTTCGGCGTCGCCGTCCTTGGTGAATTCCCACCCCACGGCTGTGCCGGTGGTGGTGATCGGCTGGATGAACAAGCCCCGAGCCGAATCGAACTCCCAGGGCCCGGTGTCGGCGCGTTCCGCGGCACCGGCCGGTGTGACCCGGAAGAAACCGCTGCCGAGCACGGCGACCGTGCCGATAGCGCCGAACTGGAGGAGTTGTCTTCGTCCGATGCCGTTGGTGCCCATGGTGCGGTCCTTTCGTTTCAGGCTGGCTGGAGCTGTCTTGGCCGCGAGGGCGGCGGGGGTGGCCGTTCGGCCCGCGCGACGCCGCGACACCTTCGGTGCGGGCACCTCCCTTGCCCAGTCGGCTGTGCGCTGCTGTGGGTCGGTCATCGGGCTTCGATCGGGTCGTCGCCGCGGCTCCGGCCGGCTGGACAAGCGGCCCATCGAGCCGGGCGTCGCGGACAGTTCCGCAGCCCACTCGGCTGTCTCAGCCGAGGCCGGGGGCTACTTTCCGGTGCCGCCGCCCGCAAGCCCGCCCTGCATTCCGGCGAGGAAATGCTTGGACAGGAACACGAAGAGCAGCAGCAGCGGGATGCTCGCGATGGCGTATCCCGCGAACAGCGGACCGTATTCCGTCGCGTGCTGCGTCTGGAAGAACTGCAGACCCGCCGACACGGTGCGCAGATCGTTCTCGGTGACGGTGAGCAAGGGCCAGAAGAAGTCGTTCCACACGCCGATCACGGTCACCAACGCGACGGTTCCGACGACGGGGAGCGACAACGGAACCATGATGGAGACGAACATCCGCAGCCCGCCGGCGCCGTCCACGCGCGCGGCGTCGAAGAGCTCCTGCGGCAGCTGCTCGACAAACGTCTTCATCAGCAGAGTTCCGAGCACCGCGCCGCCCACGAGGTGCGGGATGACGAGCACGATGCGGGTGTTGAGCAGCCCCATGTCGCGCATGAGCACGAACATCGGGATCAGACTGGAGATGCCCGGCACCATGAGCAGCACCGCGACCAGCCCGAAGAGCACGTTCCTTCCGAAGAATTCGTAACGGGCGAAGACGAACGCCGCCACCATGCACAGCGCGAGCGCTCCGACACTGGAGGCGATCGCCACGACCACTGAGGTGACCAGGTACGGCTGGATCTGCTCCCAGGCCCTGGCGTAGTTGTCGAAGTGGAACGGCAGGCTGGGCATCCACCACGACTCGTAGTACTGCTGGTTGGTCTTCAGCGACGTCATGAGCATGAAGAGGAACGGGAAGAGCCCGACGAACGCGATGACACTGAGCACGCCCTTGATCGCGAGCTGGTTGCCGCGCCGACGTCCGCGCGACGTGGCCGGCCTCACCGCGGTTCGCCCCGGTTCGCCCCGGCCGGGGGTGCCGTGCAGGCGGAGCTGGACCTCAGAGTCGACGGACATCGGCCCGGTCCTCTCTTCTGACGAACACGATGATGATGCTCAGGAGGATCGTCATGACGAACAGCGTGGTGGACAGCGCGGCGGCATAGCCCCACTCGCTGCCCTGGAACGCCACTCCGAGCATGCGGAGCACCGGCACCTCGGTCGCGTTGTCGGGTCCGCCTCCGGTGAGCAGGTACGCCGCGAAGCCGTATTGCAGGACGTTGATCGTCGCCAGGAACACCAGCAGTTTGAGCTGGCTCGCCATCAGCGGAAGGTCGATCGCGAAGAGCCGCCGCAGCCGGCCGCAGCCGTCGAGGGCGGCCGCCTCGAACACCTCGGCCGGGACGTTCTGCAGGGTGGTGAGAAACACCAGGAACGGAAGTCCGGCGACGAACGGGAAGCCGATGAACAGCAGCGACAGCAGCGCGAACTGCGGATCGCCCACCCAGTTCTGTGCCAGAGCGTCAAGTCCGACGGCTCGCAGTAGGCGATTGATGACGCCGTTGTTGGGTTCGTACATCGCTGCCCAGAGCAGGACCGTGACGACTCCGGGAAACGCCATGGGCGCGATCAGGGCGGTGCGGAAGAAGAACTGCGCGCGCTTGCTCTTCAGGCTGATGATGAGCTCGGCCGCGAGCAGCGGAATCGCCCACGCCACGGTGATACCGAAGACGAAGATGACACCGAGATTGCGGAACGACCGCCACCACAGGTCGTCGTCCAGCATGGCCCGGTAGTTGTCCAGTCCGACGAAGGGCGAGTCGAAGCCCGGCCGCCATTCGTAGAACGAGTGCCAGATCCCGCTTGCCGCCGGGTAGTAGGCGAAGACCGCCAGCGTCACGAAGAGTGGTATGAGGGCCAGATAGGCAAACCAGGGGAAGCGTTTCCAGCCCCTCGCCATCACTCCTCCTTCCGAGCGTTGCGCCTCGTCCTGCACCGGCCGGGTCGCCCGCCCGCTGTTTCCGCCGGTCTTTACTTCGCCCAAGGCTCGTTCCCCCACTTGCCGTCCTTGACGGCCTGGCGTTGCCCCTTGATCCACAGGTCCTGGAGGTAACGCTGCTGCTCCGGCAGAGACTTCGTGCCCAGCAGCCATCCATCGACGAGGCTGAGCCTGGTCACACCCGGCGGCCCGATGGGCATGACCAGCGGGACCGGGTCGCCCCAGCTGCCCTCGGCGAACATCTTCGTCTCGTCGGCGCCGGAAGCGCCCTCGACCGCGGGGATGCCACCGGTGGCCTTCAGCCAGGGCTGCACGTTCTCCGGCGAACCGACGAACTGCAGGAACTTCAGCGCGGCTTCGAGCTTCTTGCCCTTGACGGTCGACGGGATCATGTAGTTGGTGCCGCCGACACCGGCCCCGAACCTCGCCGGAGCGCCAGTGGCGAGCGGCGTGGTCTCCTTGGTGATCTGTGGGAACGGCATGCTGGCGAAGTCGAACTTCACGTCCTGCAAGGAGGTGACACCGAAGTTGACGCCCCACGCCATGCCGGTCTTGCCGGCCGCGAAGTCACGCAGTCCGACCACGGCGCCGTTGAGCCCCTCGGTGTTGCCCGACCACTGCTCGTCGACGCAGGAGTCCCACACCTTCTTGAGGAGCTTGAGCGACTCGACGGCTTCGGGCGTCTTCGGCGTCAGATCGCCGGAGAGCACGGCCTTGGCGACCGACTTGTTGGTGACGACGGGTTCGCCCGTCGCCGACGTCGCCTTTCCGGGCTTGCCGTCGGCCGTGTAGACGTTGAGCCGATCGACGTGCTTGTCGAGCAGCATCCCGCTGATCGCGGTCATCGTCCAATCGGGGCCCAGGTCGGACCGGTCCATCGCGAGCGGTGTGTAGCCGGCCCCCTTCAGCTTGGCGCACCCGTCGATGAAGTCCTCGAAGGTCTTGAACGGCCCTGTCAGTCCGGCCTTGTCGAACGCCTCCTTGTTGTAGAACAACCCGGTCCCGGCCAGGTTGAAGGGCACGAACTCGAGCTTGCCCTCAGCGTTGCGGAGCGCCGGATTCTCGAGGCCGTAGTAGCGCTTGCGGAAGGTGTCGGCCCATTTCTCGCTGCCCGGTCCGGACGTGATGTAGGGGTTGGGTTTCGCGAGGTACTCGTCGAGGGCGTGCACCATGTGCGGCTTGTGGGGTACCTGACTGAACACCAACTCCGGTGCGGTACCGGCGGCAAGGTGCGTGGAGATCGTCTGCGCGAAGCTGTTCAGCGGCAGCACGACCGTCTTGACCTTGATGTTCGGTTCCGCCTTCTGGAAGGATGCGACGAGGTCCTCCCACGGCTTACCGAACGACGAACCGCTCTCGCTCCACTGGTTCGGGCCCTCCAGGGTGATGGTCACGGTATCCCCGGACGACGAATCGTCCCCGCCGGAACCGCAGGCGGTCAGGCTCAACGCCAGGGCTGCGGTGGTTGCGGTCAGGCGCACCGCGGCCGAACCTCGCGACCGCAGGAATCCGCTGCGTGATCGTTCGCTCAAACCCGATCTGAGCATGTGTACACCCTTCTTAGCCCCGCGACTGCGCAGTCCGGGAGTGGTGCTCAAAGACGCTCTGGAACGTTTCAACGGCTGGGCGTGAACCTAGGTCCGCGCTCCATCCACTGTCAATACAGTGACCGGATTCACACAAAACCGCTGTTGCATGCGCAGTTGGCGGGCCGCGTGAGGGAACGGTCCCTCATCCGACCGACGTTCGCGAGCTGGCCACGGCGGCGAGCGTCACGGCCCCTCGTCCCCTCGAAGGACATGGGCGGACCCTGCGTCAGCTGTCGCGAATGGAGCAACAGGACCGCAAGGCATACGGACCATTCCCCTGTCACGCGCAGCTCGGGATGCTGCTCCAAGAGCCTCGGCGTGGCCGCCTGACGCCAGGAGTCCGTCAGGATCGCACGCAGCTCCTCCACGTCGTCGAGCGCCGCGAACCGGACGCGCACCCAGGCGAAGGACGCCTCATGGTCGGCGTCCAGAACGTGTGCAGCTCGGCGAGGACCGGTTCATCGCGCTCCTCCTTCGGGCAGCGCACCGCGACCGAGGTCGCAGGCGCCATCCAGCTCCTCGGTGCGTCAACGGTCACGGTGCGCCTTTCGCGAAGACCGGAAGCGGGCGAGTCTTCCGGCACGCCCAGCGCAAGGCCGTCCGCCCCGGCCGGCGGCAATCCCTGACGCTGCGCGGCGGGACCACGGGTGCAGATTCAGGTCAGGACCGCGGCATGCTCGACCTGCGCACGACGAGCTCCGGCTGGAGCACGATGCCGGTGTGCTCATGGTCATGCTCCGGGTCCGACGGCTCGAGCTCCTCCAGCAGGAGCCGTGCTGCGAGACGGCCGATCTCCGCGGCCGGATGGCGCACCGAGGTCAGCGGGATAAGGCTCGCCTCCGCGAACTCGATGTCGTCGTAACCGACGACGGCAAGGTCGTCCGGGACGCGCACCCCCGCATTGAAGGCCGTCTGCATGACGCCCAGGGCCAGGAGGTCGTTCGCGCAGAAGACGGCCGTAGGCCGGGGCGAGAGGCCGATGAGCCGGGCCCCGGCGTCCCGGCCGGCGCCGACGTCCAGCTTCTCGGTCGGGATGTCGACGACCGCGTCGGCACCGAGCCCCGACTCCTCCACCGCGCGGACAAGGCCCTCACGCCGATCCCGGACCTGCTGCAGATGACCGGGGCCACGCACGTAGGCGATACGCCGATGGCCGGCGGCGAGCAGGTGCCTGCCCGCGAGCATGCCTCCCAGGACGTCGTCAGCGGCCACCGAACAGGCCGTCTGCGCGTCGACCGCCCGGTCGACGATGACGAACGGGATGTTCGCGCGTCGCAGCGGCTCCCATGGTTCACCGTCAGACGCGACCGGTGCGAACAGAACACCACGCAGGCGCTGCTCGACGAAGAGCGACAGATAGGCCTGCTCGGCCGAAGCGCTCTCGGCACTGTTGCACACCATCACACCGAGGCCCGCTTCGACGGCCACCCGCTCGGTGCCCTGGGCGAGGACGGCGAAGAAGGGGTTCACGGTGTCCATGACCAGCAGCCCGAGCATGCGGCTCCGGCCGGCACGCAGTTGCCGCGCCGACTCGCTGCGGACGTACCCCAGCAGGTCGATCGCTGCGTGGACACGGGCTCGGATCTCGCTGGAGACGCGCTCGGGCCTGTTCAGGACGTTGGAGACCGTCCCCACGGAGACGCCCGCCTGGCGCGCCACGTCCTTGATGCCCACCACTGCCGACCGTCCGTTCGCCTCGAATCCGTATGCTCGCCATCCTGGGGCGCCACCACACTATCCTAGATGAATCCTTTCACCTGAGATCACTCGTCCCCTCTTGACCGCTTCGCGTATACATGCTTCGGTAGCCATGAATCGATTCACATCGCCGACGCGGTAGAGCGCGGCCCTGGTTCCGAGGTTGCCCTATGACTGTCGTGCGGGACGCCGTGAAGGCCGCGCTCAAGGCCCAGACCATCGAGACGCCCTCCTGGGGCTACGGGAACTCAGGCACCCGCTTCAAGGTGTTTGCCCAGCCCGGTGTCCCCAGGACGCCGTGGGAGAAGCTCGACGACGCCGCGAAGGTGCACGAGTGCACCGGCATCACCCCGAAGGTCTCCCTCCACATCCCCTGGGATCGTGTCGACGACTACGCCGGGCTCGCCGCGTATGCGAAGGAGCGCGGCCTGGAGCTGGGGGCGATCAACTCCAACACCTTCCAGAACGACGACTACCGGCTCGGCAGCGTCTGCCACCCGGACGCGAAGGTACGCCGCAAGGCCGTCGACCACCTGCTGGAGTGCGTCGACATCATGGACACGACCGGCTCGTCGGACCTGAAGCTGTGGTTCGCCGACGGAACCAACTACCCCGGCCAGGACGACATCGTGGCTCGCCAGGACCGTCTCGCCGCTGCTCTTGCCGAGGTGTACGAGCGGCTCGGTGACGAGCAGCGCCTGCTCCTGGAATACAAGTTCTTCGAGCCGGCCTTCTACACCACCGACGTCCCGGACTGGGGTACGTCCTACGCCCACTGTCTCAAGCTCGGGCCCCAGGCCCAGGTTGTCGTGGACACCGGCCACCACGCGCCGGGCACCAACATCGAGTTCATCGTGGCCTTCCTCCTGCGCGAGGGGAAGCTCGGCGGCTTCGACTTCAACTCCCGCTTCTACGCCGACGACGACCTGATGGTCGGCTCGTCCGACCCCTTCCAGCTGTTCCGGATCATGCACGAGGTGGCGAAGAACGGCGGCCTCGCCCCGGCCGCGAACGTCGCCTTCATGCTCGACCAGTGCCACAACATCGAGGCGAAGATCCCGGCCGTCATCCGCTCCGTGATGAACGTCCAGGAGGCCACCGCCAAAGCCCTCCTCGTCGACCTCGACGCGCTCGCCACCGCTCAGCGCGACGGTGACGTCCTCGCCGCGAACGCGGTGCTGATGGACGCGTACAACACCGACGTGCGCCCGATGCTGCGCGAAGTCCGCGAGGAACAGGGGCTCGCACCGGACCCCGTCGCCGCGTACGCCGCTTCCGGGTGGCAGGAGCGGATCGCCACCGATCGTGTCGGCGGCGAGCAGGCAGGCTGGGGAGCCTGACCACGCGGCTTCCCAGGGCTCAGTCCGCAGGACCGGATGGCCCGCCCCCTCAGGGGCGCCCACCTTCCCCTTCCGCACACTTCGACTCCGAAGGAACCGACCACACATGGCCACCCACCCCGAAGTCGCCGCGCTCCTCGGCCGCGCGCACCGGCTGGGCTCCGACCCCCGCAACACCAACTACGCCGGCGGCAACGCCTCCGCCAAGGGCACCGTCACCGATCCTGTCACCGGCTCCGACACGGAGCTGATGTGGGTGAAGGGGTCCGGCGGCGACCTCGGCACGCTCACCGAGGACGGCCTGGCCGTGCTGCGTCTCGACCGGCTGCGGGCGCTGAAGGGCGTGTACCCCGGTGTCGAGCGCGAGGACGAGATGGTCGGTGCCTTCGACTACTGCCTGCACGGCAAGGGCGGCGCCGCTCCGTCGATCGACACCGCCATGCACGGCCTGGTGGACGCCCCGCATGTCGACCACCTTCACCCCGACTCCGGCATCGCCCTCGCCTGTGCCGCCGACGGCGAGAAGCTGACGGCGGAGTGCTACGGCGGAAGGGTGGCGTGGGTGCCGTGGCGCCGGCCCGGCTTCCAGCTCGGTCTGGACATCGCGGCGATCAAGGAGGCCAATCCGGAGGCCGTCGGCGTCGTCCTCGGAGGGCACGGGATCACCGCCTGGGGCACCACCTCCGAGGAGTGCGAGACGCATGCCGTGTGGATGATCCGCACGGCGGAGGCCTTCCTCACCGAGCGGGGCAGGAAGCAGCCGTTCGGCTCGCCCCTGGAAAACTACGCGGCGCTGGACGGGGAGAAGCGCCGGGAACGGGCCGCCTTGCTCGCGCCCGTGATCCGCGGTCTGGCCTCCCAGGACCGCCCGCAGGTGGGGCACTTCACCGACTCGGAGGTCGTCCTCGACTTCCTCGCCCACGACCAGCACCCGCGCCTGGCGGCCCTGGGCACGTCCTGCCCCGACCACTTCCTGCGGACGAAGGTGCGCCCGCTGGTCCTGGACCTGCCTCCCACGGCTCCGCTGGACGAGGCCGTGGCCCGGCTGAGGGAGCTGCACGCGGAGTACCGGGAGGAGTACGCCGCCTACTACGAGCGGCACGCAAGCCCCGACTCGCCCGCGATGCGCGGCGCCGACCCTGCGATCGTCCTCGTTCCCGGCGTCGGCATGTTCTCGTTCGGCAAGGACAAGCAGACCGCACGCGTGGCGGGCGAGTTCTACGTCAACGCGATCAACGTCATGCGCGGTGCCGAGGCGGTGTCGGCGTACGCGCCGATCGAGGAGGCGGAGAAGTTCCGGATCGAGTACTGGGAGCTGGAGGAGGCCAAGCTGCGGCGCATGCCGAAGCCGAAGCCCCTCGCGACCCGGGTCGCTCTGGTGACGGGTGCGGGCTCGGGCATCGGCAAGGCGATCGCGCACCGGCTGGTCGCCGAGGGCGCCTGTGTCGTGGTCGCCGACCTGAACGGCGAGAGCGCCGCCGCCGTGGCCGAGGAACTGGGCGGCCCGGACAAGGCCGTGGCGGTCACCGTGGACGTCACGTCCGAGGAGCAGATCAGCGCCGTGTTCCGCGAGGCCGTCCTCGCCTTCGGCGGTGTCGACCTGGTCGTCAACAACGCCGGCATCTCGATCTCCAGGCCGCTGCTGGAGACGACCGCGAAGGACTGGGACCTCCAGCACGCCATCATGGCCCGGGGCTCCTTCCTGGTCTCCCGCGAGGCCGCCCGGATCATGATCGAGCAGAAGCTGGGCGGCGACATCGTCTACATCGCCTCCAAGAACGCCGTCTTCGCCGGCCCGAACAACATCGCCTACTCCGCCACCAAGGCCGATCAGGCCCACCAGGTCCGGCTCCTCGCCGCCGAGCTCGGGGAGCACGGCATCCGGGTGAACGGCGTCAACCCCGACGGGGTCGTGCGCGGTTCCGGCATCTTCGCCGCAGGCTGGGGCGCCCAGCGCGCCGCCACCTACGGCATCGAGGAGGAGAAGCTCGGCGAGTTCTACGCCCAGCGCACCCTCCTCAAGCGCGAGGTCCTGCCCGAGCACGTCGCGAACGCGGTCTTCGCCCTCACCGGCGGCGACCTCACCCACACCACCGGCCTGCACGTCCCCGTCGACGCCGGCGTCGCCGCGGCCTTCCTGCGATGAGGGCCGTTCGACCGCCCTGGGGTGGGCGACTGATGCACCCGCCCCAGGTGCCCCCGCGGACCGGCGGCGCAATGCCGTACGGGAACCGGCCCTGACACCGTGCCCGCCGAGCACCGCCGGTCCGCCCATTCATCCCTCTTTGTCCTTCGATGAGCCGCCCGCACGCAAAGGTAGCCACGTGACCACCACTCCCCCGTCGTCCGCCTTCGCGTCCGCGTTCGCCGCAGTCGATGTCGGCGCCACCAGCGGACGGGTGATCGTCGGCCGGGTAGGTCCCGACAACCTCGATCTCACCGAGGTCCACCGCTTCCCCAACACACCCGTACGCCTGCCGGACGGGTTGCGCTGGAACACCCTCGCCCTGTTCCAGGGCATCCTCGACGGACTGCGCGAGGCCGCCCGCTCCGGCGGCGTCGCTTCCATCGGCGTCGACACCTGGGCGGTGGACTACGCCCTCCTCGACACAGACGGAGCCCTGCTCGGCCACCCCTTCCACTACCGCGACGACCGGACCGACGGCGCCGCCGCCCGTGTCTGGGCCAGGGTCGGCCCCGAGGAGCTGTACGGCATCACGGGCCTCCAGCACCTCCCGTTCAACACGGTCTTCCAGCTCGCCTCCGCCGAAGGAACCGCCCAGCGGCAGGCCGCCCGCACGCTGCTGCTCATCCCGGACCTGCTGATCCACTGGCTGACCGGGTCCATCGGAGCCGAGGAGACCAACGCCTCCACCACCGGCCTCTTCGACGCCCGCACCGGCACCTGGTCCAAGGACCTCCTGAACCGGCTCTCTCTCGATCCCGGCCTCTTCCCGCCGTTGCGCGCGCCCGGCGACCCGGCCGGCACCCTGCTGCCCCACGTCGCCACGTACACCGGGCTCGATCCCCGGACGCCGGTGACGACGGTCGCCTCGCACGACACCGCCTCCGCGGTCGTCGCCGTGCCCGCGACCGAACCCGGCTTCGCCTACATCTCGTGCGGCACCTGGTCGCTCGCCGGCCTCGAACTCGACACCCCGGTCCTCAGCGAGGCCTCCCGGGCGGCGAACTTCACCAACGAACGCGGCATCGACGGCACCGTGCGTTACCTGCGCAACATCATGGGCATGTGGCTGCTCGAAGAGTGCCGGCGCACCTGGGAGAGGGAGAACCTGCCCACCCACATCCCCACGCTCCTCGCCGACGCGGCCCGGGCCGAACCCTTCGCTTCCCTCGTCGACCCGGACGCCCCGGAGTTCCTCGCCCCCGGCGACATGCCGGCCCGCATCCGGGACTACTGCGCCCGCACCGGGCAGCGCGTTCCCGGCAGCCAGGGCGCAGTCGTCCGCTGCATCCTGGAAAGCCTGGCGCTCGCCCACCGCCGCACCCTGCGCCAGGCCGCCGAGCTCGCCGACCGCGACATCACCCGGATCCACCTCGTCGGCGGCGGCTCCCGCAACGACCTCCTCTGCCGGCTCACCGCCGAGGCCACCGGCTTGCCGGTCATCGCCGGCCCCACCGAAGCCACCGCACTGGGCAACATCCTCGTCCAGGCCCGCGCCGCAGGCCTGGCCGGCGACCTCGCCGACATGCGCCGCCTGATCGCCTCCACACAGCACCTGCGGCACTACACCCCCCAGGGTGACACCGCCGCATGGAACGCGGCCGCCGCCCGACTCGACCCCGCCCCGAGGAACCGCTGATGCGCGTCGCCCTCTTCGTCACCTGCGTCAACGACGCGATCTACCCCTCCACGGCCGTCGCCACCGTCAGGCTCCTCGAACGGCTCGGCGTCACGGTGGACTTCCCCGCCGCCCAGACCTGCTGCGGCCAGCCCCAGTACAACACCGGCTACCGCCGCGAGACCGAACCCCTGGTCCACCGCATGGCCCGCACCTTCGAGGGCTACGACTACGTGGTCACCCCGTCCAGCTCCTGCGTCGCCATGGTCCGCGACAGCTACCCGAGGATCGCCCGGAAGGCCCGTGCCGAAGGCCGCGGCGACCCGCTGGCAGAGGCCTCCGACTCCCTCGTCCCGAGGACGTACGAACTGACGGAGTTCCTCGTCGACGTCCTCGGCGTGACGGACGTGGGGGCGTACTTCCCCCACACGGTGACCTACCACCCCTCCTGCCACGGCCTGCGCATGCTCGGCCTGGGGGGACGCCCCCGCCGACTCCTCCAGGCAGTGAAGGGTCTCGAACTGCGGGAGCTGCCCGGGGCGGAGGAGTGCTGCGGCTTCGGCGGCACCTTCGCGGTGAAGAACCCGGACGTGTCGGCGGCCATGGGCGCCGACAAGATCCGCAACTCCCTGCCCACCGGCGCCGGGGTCCTGTGCGGCACCGACAACTCCTGCCTGATGCACATCGACGGCATGCTGCGCCGCCAAGGCGCCCCGCAACGCGCCCTGCACATCGTCGAGATCCTCGCGAGTACGGAAGAGGAGCCCCTGGCATGAGCGGGACCTTCATCGGCATGCCGGCCTTCCCCAAGGCCGCGCACGACGCCGTACGCAACGACACCCTGCGCGCCAACCTGCGCCACGCCACCCACACCATCCGCGACAAGCGAGCCATGGCAGTGTCCGAACTCGCGGACTGGGCCGAGCTCCGCGAGGCGGGCAAGCAGATCAAGAACCTCACCCTCAGCAGACTCGACCACTACCTGCTCCAGCTGGAGGAAGCAGTCACCGCGGCCGGCGGCACCGTGCACTGGGCGGCCGACGCGGCCGAGGCCAACCGGATCGTCGCGGACCTCGTCAAGGCGACCGGTGAAACGGAGGTCGTCAAGGTCAAGTCGATGGCCACGCAGGAGATCAGCCTCAACGAGGCGCTGGAGGCCGAAGGGATCCGGGCCTACGAGACCGACCTCGCCGAGCTGATCGTCCAACTCGGCAATGACCGGCCCTCCCACATCCTCGTCCCCGCGATCCACCGCAACCGCGGCGAGATCCGCGACATCTTCCGCACCGAGATGGGCAAGTGGGGCCGAGAGGCACCTGACAACCTCACCGACAGCCCCGCCGAACTGGCGGAGGCGGCCCGGCTGCACCTGCGGGAGAAGTTCCTGCGCGCGAAGGTCGGGATCTCCGGGGCGAACTTCATGGTCGCCGAGACAGGCACCCTCGTCGTCGTCGAGTCCGAGGGCAACGGCCGGATGTGCCTCACGCTCCCCGAGACCCTCATCTCCGTCGTCGGTATCGAGAAGGTCGTCCCCACCTGGCGGGACCTGGAGGTCTTCCTCCAGACGCTCCCCCGCTCCTCGACGGCCGAGCGGATGAACCCGTACACGAGCATGTGGACCGGAACCACCGACGCGGACGGGCCGAAGACCTTCCACCTCGTGCTCCTCGACAACGGCCGGACCGACACCCTCGCCGACGAGGTCGGCCGCCAGGCCCTGCGCTGCATCCGCTGCTCCGCCTGCCTCAACGTCTGCCCGGTGTACGAGCGGGCCGGCGGCCACGCGTACGGCTCCGTCTACCCCGGCCCGATCGGCGCCATCCTCACCCCCCAACTCCGTGGCACGCAGAGCGAGATCGACGCTTCCCTCCCATACGCCTCCTCCCTGTGCGGAGCCTGCTACGACGTGTGCCCGGTCGCCATCGACATCCCCGAGGTCCTCGTCCACCTCCGCGAGAAGGTCGCCGGGCAGGGCGGGAAGGGACACCGGCTGGAGAAGGCGGCGATGAAGGCCGCCGGCTGGGTCCTCGACCGCCCCGGCGTTCTCGCCGCCGGCGAGCGCGTCGCGTCGAGGACGCGCGCGCTGCACCCGAGGAAGCTGCCCGGGCCGGGCGTCGGCCCGTGGTCGGAGAGCCGCGACCTGCCCGAGATGCCCGCCGAACCGTTCCGTGACTGGTGGAAGAAGAACCGCACGTGAATCAGAACTCCCGCGAACGCGTCCTGGACCGCATCCGCCAGGCACTCGCCGCCACGCCACCCGCCCCGGAGCCGGCACGCGGCTACCTCACCACCCACACCCCCGACGCCCCCGTCACCATCGTGGACCTCCTCCACGAGAACCTCGCCGACTACCGCGCGACCGTTCATCGGACCACGGAAACCGAGCTCCCCGATCTGGTGGCAGAACTCCTCGACCGGCACCACGCCCACACCGTCGCCGTGCCACCCGGATTGCCCGCCGCATGGCTGTCCGCGACAACGGCCGAGCAGCACCACGACGCGGACGCCACCCTCACGCCACACGAGCTGGACACCACAGACGCCGTGGTCACCGGCTGCGCCCTCGCCATCGCCGAGACCGGCACGATCGTCCTGGACGGCGGCCCCGGCCAGGGCCGCCGCGCCCTCACTCTCGTCCCCGACCTACACGTCTGCGTCGTACGCGCCAAGGACCAAGTCGTCGCCTCCGTCCCCCAGGCCCTGCCACGCCTCGACCCGACCCGCCCCCAGACCTGGATCTCCGGCCCCTCCGCCACCAGCGACATCGAACTCGACCGCGTCGAAGGCGTGCACGGCCCAAGACGGCTCGATGTTGTGATCGTCACCCGCTGAAGACGAGGCGGAATCTCTCAGCGAAGGACGGAAAGCCGTCAAGGCCCAGTGATGGGGGGGCTGAGTGGCAATCCCTCATCGGAGGAGTCTGTCAGGCGTACCAGAGCCTGCACGTCCTCCTGGTGGATGCCCCACGTTTCGTCAGGCGCGGGAACGCGCGAACCGAGGCCCGACCGGGGCGGCCTCGGTTCGTTCATCCTGACGTCGATGGCGACGCCCGACCAGGTGGACCGGGATCCGCGGCCGGACGCGCCGGCGCCACACCGGGCCGTCAGCTGCGTCCTGGCCACCGTGCCACGCGGCCGGCCGGACGCCCGGGCCGGAATGCCGGTGCGGCGGCGCCACCGACCCGTGCCGGCCGCGGTCGGGGCCTCCCATGGCCGGGACCGCCGGCTGCGCCTCGCCCGCGACGCGCAGACGGACATGCGCACGTTGCGGACCACGGCACCGGGCGCGCCAGTGGACAGCGCGCACAGTGCCGGTGAAGCGGCCGGACCGCGGGACCGATCGACTCAGCCGCCGCTCTTACGCCGGAACGACCGCTGGCTCGCAGCCGGGCCGTGTGCCGCACGCACCTTCGACGCATCCGGGTTGGCGGCAACATCGGCCGCGTCCGCCTGCGCTCCGCGCTTGCGCGCCAGGGCTTCACGGAACTTGCGCTTGAGGTCGTAGTTGCCGTCGCTGTCCGGCGCCAGAGGGGACGTCTCCGGGGCAGCCGGCTCCGAACCTTCCGTGGATTGGGGCTCTGCGGTCATGGGACCTCCTGGGTTCGGGGGGCAGCGCGGCACACCGTTCGGGCTCGGCCGGACGTACAGCCTCGTCGAGGGCCTGCCGCATGCGTGCTGGAAGGCTACAGCCCCGCAGGACCGGAGTGGCTCGGGGAGGAGGTCCTCCGGCATGTTCTGGTAGGCCACCGGCCGCGTCCAGCGGGTGACGGCCCTGCTCCCGACGCTCGTGTGCAGGGGGGTGTAGTGGTCGGCCGTGGCCCGCCGTGGTGCATGGCGGGGATCACAGCGACGCCGGTGGGCCGGCCGTTCCGGACACGGCGGCCCGTACTCGGCGCGGCCGACAGACGGTGAACGCGGAGCCGTCCTCCCGCTCCTGTCCGTGGAGGGACGCGGTGAGTCCGCCCGGCAGGGTGCGCAGGGTGTCCGGCAGATCGTCGGCCGAGGTGTACGTGATGGTCAGGGAGGCGGGGCCGAAGCATTCCCGGAGCAGTTCGGGACACGTGCGCGTCTCCTCGGCCGTTGTGGTGAGGGGAGCGGAGCGGAGGGACTCTCCGGCTCTGGGGTGGGGTGCAGGAGGCCGCACCGCGGGGCGGCCGACGAGGGCGGCGCGGTGGGCGGCGCTGATCCAGGAGCCGAGCAGGGGCACCGGGGGAACCGCGGTGATCCCTCGGCTCAGGTGGTCCTCCGGGCCCTGCCCGGCCGGCAGGAAGCGCAGACCGGCTGGGCGCAGAACCTGTCCCTGGCCGAGGGCGACCGAGGCGGTGTACTCGCGGACGATGTCCGCCCCACGCTGCGCGCAGGCGGCCGGGGTGACCACCACGGGGTGGGGTGAGCCGAGTTCGCCGTGGAAAGGGACCGGGTCGGGCCGGCCGTTGGAACAGGGCCCGTCCCCCGGACGTGGAGCCGGTGACGACCGCCCGTATGCCTGGACCGGTGGCCAGGCTCCGTCCCGTCCCACGGCCGTGGACGACGATCAAGGCCCCCTCCGGGAGTGCTCCGGCGGCCGGTTCGCGGGGCAGCCGGAGAGCCGGGGATGCCCCTCATGGGCCCTGACCACCACGGGGCAGCCCGCGGCGAACATCGCCAACCGCACCTGTGCGCGCCGGATCTCGCCGCGCAGGCGCTCCACACCGAGCCGGGTCTTGAGTTGGGTGTCGGCCCACAGCCGTCCCGTCGTACGGGCCGTCGTCGTCAGCGCGGGGCCTCGGGCGTCCGGTCTTGTCCGACGGGTCCGCTGCGGCTCAGTCGACGGTGACGGTGTAGGTGATGCGCTCGGGGGCCCGGGAGGGGGTGCCCGCCCCCGTGGTCGGGGTGGCGGAAGGCGCGGTCGTCACGGGGGGCTGGGTGGAGGTGTTGCCCTGGCAGGTGGTGAACGTGCAGTGCAGCAGCGTGAACCGGGTGGTCCCCTTGCCCTTGGCCTCGAAGGTGAAGGTGAGCCGGCCGCCGGCACCGGGCACCGGCTCGTCGCCGGAGCCCGACGCGTACTCCTGGCCGCGGCTGACCAGCACCGAGCTGTCGGGCATGGGGTCGACCAGGTACCAGTACTCGCGGGTGGAGGCGTTCTGGTCGACGGTGAGCGTGAAGCGCTCGCCCGGCTCGGCGGTGATGCTGGTGTCCTTCACCGGGTGACTCGTCGGGCGGCTCGCGGTGCCCGTGGAGCCGCCGGCCGGTTCGTCGGTGCCCGAGCCGCAGCCCGTGGCGAGAGCGAGAACCGCGGCCGCCGCGATCGCGGCACCGCCCCTGCTACCGCGGAAGATGGACGCTGTACGCATTGGGGAGATCACTGTTGGAAGCCTTGCCCATGTGTCCGTTGATGAAGTCGTCCTCGCTGACCCCGGTGGTCGAGCCCCAGGGGTTGCGCACCTGAAGCATGTCACCCTCCTGGGTGATGATGGTCATCGCGTGTGCCCCCTGCGCCAGCGACTTCTCGACCTCGGTGAGGACCGCCCTGCGGCCGGTGGCGCTCCTCCACCTCACCCGCCCCACGGCACGTCCTGAACACATCCCAGCCCGGACGACCGGCCGCAACTCGCCGGCGGGCAGCGCGTACGAGCCGACGCCGCGGCTCGGTCCGGTCGATCGCCTCGCCCTGAGTGCCGTACGGGCGCGGACCCGAGTCGGCCGGGCGCAGCCGCAGTCCTGGAAGAGCGGCCCCGGGCCTTCAGTGCCAGGCACCCGACCTCGTCCGGTGCGGCGACATGAAGGAGATCGTCACCGGGGAGGGCAAGCTCCCGGGCCCACCACGATCACCGGGCCGCCGCTGGGTGGGGGCACCTGGGAAGTGCCGGGCGGTCCTTGGTCCGGACGGCGGGCAGCCACGCCGTGGCCTGCCTGTCCGCGTGCGGAACACGGACACGGAACCAGCGGGTGGACTTCAGGTCCTCCTCGTCGATGATGGGCTGGCCCTGCGGTATCTGGCAGTCGACGTCGAGGACGTCACCGTGCCATACCCGCGTCGGTACGACGTTCTCGACGGTGTAGGGCCGCGTGGGGTCGATCGCCAGGCCCAGACTGCACTGCGGGTCCCGGTCCGCGCGGTCCTGACAGCCCCGCTCGGCGTTGAACACCCGGATCTGCACCGGGGGTTCACCGGATGCGCGGGGCGATGCGGACGGCCCTTCCCGTCCGGCGTACACCGCGATCGCCGCGCCCGTCGCACTGCACACCGTGACGGCGAGGAAGGCGGCGCGGGTCCGGTGCCAGACGCGTTTCGCGCGGCTCCCCGGAGTGGGTTCCGCCCTCCCGCCCTCCTGGGCCGTGATCCGTTCGAGCAGGCTTTCGGCCGTATGGACGGCACGCGCGGCGTGGGTCGGGGCCAGGCAGTCGGCGGCCAGCACCCGCCAGAACTCCGGCACCGCGGTATCCATACGTAACGGAACACGCCCCTCGGCGTACTCCTGCGCCGCGGCACCGCGCGCAACCGGCGTGGCGCCGGGGAACGGCGAAGCACCGGACGCGAACACCTCGTGCACCAGGATGCCCAGCGCCCAGATGTCGGCGCTCGGGCGGACCTGCACGCCCAGGTCGCCGAGTGGGGCCCTCCACCGCTCGGGCGGGAGGTAGTCCAGGGTGCCCATCGGGGCGGCGTGTCCGTGCGTTCCGGTGAGTTCGGTGGCGAGCCCGAAGTCCGAGAGCTTCACCGAACCGTCAAAGCCGATGAGGACGTTCTCGGGCTTGAGATCGGTGTGCACCCAGCCGGAACGGTGCAGATGAGCCAGCCCCTCGCAGATGCCGGCGATCAGCCGGCCGCCTTCGGCCCCGGTCACCCCCACATCGAGCAGGTCCCGCAGACTGCACCTCGCCCGCTCCATGACGAGCACGATCGCCCCGTCCAGAAGCGGGCACTCGGGTGCGCTGAGGACGACCGAGTCAAGCAGCCGGATGAGCCTGGGGTGCCCTGCCCGGCGGGCGAGTTCGACCTCGCGCCGGGCGGCCTCGGCCACGGCGCGAGCCTGGCGGGGTGCGAGTCGGGCGGTCGGCATGACCTTGAGCGCGACCTCGCCCCTCACCGGCGCCCCGTCGCCGTCCTGCTCACCTGGCAGGAGCGTCCGCTCCGTGTCGTCCGCGCGGTCGTGGGCCGATCGCCCGGCGTAGACGGTGGCCCATCCTCCGGCCCCGATGGGCTCGGTGACTTCCCAGGCCCCCACCCGGTACCCCCGGGGCAGCAGTTCCGTCCGGTCGCTACCCCATGAGGCACCCCGACGCTGCACGGGTGCCACGTCCCTACCGTCCACGTGCGGCCGGCTCGGCCCGGGGCGGCAACAGCGCGAGATGCCCCTCGTGAACGATGCCGAACCTCAACGCGAGTCCGACCACGGCCTCGCGCTTCCCGTTCCGGCGGTCTCCTCTGCCGGTCCCGGCCGTCTGGGGCACGCCGATCCTCAGCTTCTCCTCGGCGAGGTAGTCGATGTGCGAGGTGACCGCTCGCGGCGTCAGTCTGGCGCAGGCGGCGTGGCCCCTGAGCCGCTCCACGACCTGGGGGGTGGTCGGTACGGCGACCGGTGACTGGTCGCGCAGCCACGGTTCGCAGAGCGCGACGAGCACCAGGAAGTACGTAGCCGTCTCGTCCAAGGAGTACGCCGTGACCGTGCGGCTCTCCCGCGGCCCGCCCGTGCCTTGCGGGTCCAGGTACACGTGGTCGGGCGCGAACACCTGGAAGGAGACCGTGGTGTCGCGGCGAGTGGGCAGCACCACGCGGGAGAACTCGAACGGAATGGGCGCTCCGGCACGTCGTGGCGGCACCCGCAGGTACTCCCCCGCCCCTTCCGGGTTCTCCACGAGGTAGCTGTGGGTGCTGCTGTAATTGCTCAACTGCCAGTGGTCGTCGGTGACCCCGATCTCCCCGGCCAGCCGGGAGATGGCCGCATCGGCGAGGCGCAGGTCGACCGGCGTCGTTGATGAGCCGCGCCCGAAGCGCGCGCGCTCCCCGGGGCCGAGCCTGAGAGTCACGGCGTCACCGTACGACTCCCCGCCGAGGCCACCGCCGCTCCCTTGCGGCAGATGAACGACTATGCCGCTCACGACTCCCCCTGTCCTGCGCGTTGACAGTTGCTGACAACGAACGCTACAGGTTGCACCCTGGGGTTCACCGCATGTCATCAGCCACTTCCGCGGCCCCCGCGAAACGCGGCATACCCGCCCAAACCATGCCTGCCGGAGGCCGGGTCGACCTCGTTCCCTCTACGGTCGCCGAACAAGGCGTAGGGCGACGTGGGGAGGCGGGGGTCGTAGCCCCCGCCGAGCGCAAGCGTCCTCGTTCCGCCGCGACGCGGCCGGTGCCGCCACAAGCCGTCATGCGGAAGCCCTCGAACGGACCGGAACGACGGACCGGAACGACGGGGCGGTACGACCGGGCGGTCGCCGAACGCGGGCCACGGCCGCCGGACGCCACCGGGCCGGGCCTGTACGCGGGTGTGTCCGGCCGTCCATGGTGACGGCGAAGACGTGAATCCGTCCGGTGGCGTCGGCCACGGTCGGCCTGGCGCCAAGGAGGACGCCACCGGCGCGCGATGGCGGTGCCGCCGGGTCCCAGCGCGAAGACCTCCCGCCTTCCGAGTGCGGTGCCTGACCTGCTCCCATGCGGCGTCGGTCCTCGCCCAGTCATACGCCGAGCATCCCGCCCACCACCGGAAACGGCGCCCGTGGGCCTTCGAAGTGGCAGGCCCTAAAGGCTGTCCCATAAATGGTCGTCGAGTCGTTGAAGGCGTGGCCGTTCCGTGCGGACTGGCTCGCCCTATCCGCGGTGAGGGTGAGGTTGTGCAGGCGAGCGATGCCGAGCACGGCATGATGCACGCCGTCCCCTTTGAGCCGGCAGTCGCGTAGGACCTTCCAGCCCTTCATTCGGGCGAAGGCGTGCTCGACGCGGGCGGTACTTGCTTGTGGGAGCGGTTGTGTTCCTCCTTCCATCCCGGAAGGGCCTCACCCTTCGTCCGTCGGTGCGGGATGACGAGTCCGGTGCCCTGGTAGCCGCCGTCCGCGATCGTCACCGTGTCAACGACGGCTTCCTTCGCCCCGGACTCCTTCCAGCCGCGGGAGTCGTGGCGGTTGCCGGGCATCGGTCGGCCGACGAGGACCACCCGGCGGGTGTCGGTATCGATGACGACCTGGTGCGCGGTGGAGTAGCGGTAGTTCTTGGACTGCTCGGCAATGCTGCGGTCTCGGGTGGGAAACGAGGGTGCCGTCCACGATGAGCACGGTGTCTTTACTGAACCGCTTGCGCGGCTGGAGTGCCAGTTTCGGACCAAGGTGTTCGATGATCCGGTCGGCGGCCGACTTGGAGACGCCGAAGAGCGGGGCGAGCTGGCGCTGCGTCAAGTTCGTGTGCCGGTACGCCACGACGAGGAGCACCCGGTCTTCCAGTGACAGGCTCCACGGCCGACCGCGCCGTGCCCCGTCCGCGGCCTCATGGCGAACCACGGTCACCAGCTTGCCGAAGCCGCCCTCCACGAACAGGTACTTCTGCATCTCCTTGTAAACGATTTGGTAGTCCGGCGGGAGTGCCTTGACCCGGGCCACGTGCGCCCGCCACTGTTTCTTGCCTT